>CABUUE010000103.1 GCA_902494685.1 uncultured Collinsella sp. | reverse complement strand
GACCGTGGCGGTTCTTCGCCACGGCCCCTTTCTCGTATCCTTCGAATATCCCAAGTGGGCGCAAAACCCTAAGTACGGTCAGCGTGTTGCGGTACGTTCAGCGTGTTTTGCCTGTTGGTCAGCATCAATAGCGAGCTGCGGCAAACTGTCTCAGTACTGCCACATGTGATTGACGGGGCCGGAACCTTTGCCCATGTCAAAGCCGGCGGCGAGAGCGCCGGTTAGGTATGCCTTGCCCGCATTGACGGCGTCGGCAAGATCCATGCCCTGGGCCAGCGCGCAGGCGATGGCGGACGAGAGCGTGCAGCCGGTGCCGTGTGTGTTGTCGGTCTCGATGCGCTTGTGGCGGAACCACGTGGTGAGTGGATCTCCCAGATGGTTGCCCTCGTCATCGAGTGGCGCGGGTTCGGCCAGTACATCGTTGGCCTCGTTGACAAGATGCCCACCCTTAACGAGGGATGCGCAACCAAAGCGGCGGGTGAGGAGCATGGCAGCATTTTGCTGCGTGCGCTCGGAGTCGACCTCGTAGTCGAGCAAGGCCATGGCCTCGGGAATATTGGGCGTGATAACCGTCGCTAGCGGGAACAGGCGGCGGGTGAGCGCCTCGGCGGCATCTTCGGCAATCAGCCGTGCGCCCGAGGTGGCTACCATGACGGGGTCGACTACCACGTTTGTCGCGTTCCAAGCGCTCAGGCGGTCGGCGATAACATCGATAATCTCGGCAGAGGAAACCATGCCAATCTTGACGGCGTTGGGGCGGATATCGTCAAAAACGGCATCGATCTGCGCCGCGACAATATCCGGGGAGATGTTCTGCACGGCGGTGACGCCCAGGGTGTTCTGTGCGGTGATGGCGGTGATGGCCGTCTCGGCATACAGGCGGTGCGCCGTGATGGTCTTGATGTCGGCCTGAATGCCGGCGCCTCCGCTGGAATCGGATCCTGCGATGGATAGAACGGCAGGTACCTTACTGCGATCCATGTTCGCTCCCTTGTTCGGTCGGATTCAAATGGGTCTTCTGCCTGCATTATAAAGTGCCCGGGCCGGCTGTATGCCGATCCCGGGCGGGTGGTGCAATCTTTACGCAAATGTAAGAAAATGTTCACACGTCAACAATTGACAGGCACCAGCTCGCCGCCAGAAGCGGCCGCGGCGACAGGCTAGTCCTCCATGCCGAGGTCGATCGTGGTGCCCTCGAAGATTTTGTTGACGGTGCGGACGGCGCACATCTTGCCACACATGGTGCAAGTGCCCTCGGTGGCGGCGGGGGACTCCTCGTAGCGCTTCTTGCCCGTAACCGGGTCGAGCGCGCACTCCCACATGGCGTCCCAGTCGAGCTTGCGGCGTGCCTGGCCCATCTTGTCGTCCATGTCGCGGGCGTGGGGCACCTTTTTGGCGATGTCGGCGGCGTGTGCGGCGATCTTGGTGGCCATGAGGCCGTCGAGCACATCCTGGGCGTTGGGCAGGCATAGGTGCTCTGCCGGTGTCACGTAGCACAGGAAGTCGGCACCGGAGCTGGCGGAGATGGCGCCGCCGATGGCAGCGGTGATGTGGTCGTAACCCACGCCGATATCGGTCACCAGCGGCCCGAGCACATAGAACGGAGCATTGTGGCACAGGCGCTTCTGCAGTTTCATGTTGGCGGCGATCTCGTCGAGCGCCATGTGACCCGGGCCCTCGACCATGACCTGGACGCCGGCGGCCCAAGCGCGCTTGCACAGCTTGCCCAGCTCGATCATCTCAGCGGTCTCGGTGGCGTCGTTGGAGTCGTAGAGGCAGCCCGGGCGGCAGGAGTCGCCGAGCGAAATCGTCACATCGTACTCGTGGCAAATCTCGAGCAACTCGTCGTAGAACTCATAGAACGGGTTCTCGTTACCGGTGACCTCCATCCAGCCAAACAGCAGTGAGCCGCCGCGGCTCACGATGTTCATCAGGCGGCCGGTCTCCTTAAAGGTCTTGGTGACCGACTTGTTGATGCCGCAGTGAATGGTCATAAAGTCCACGCCGTCCTCGGCATGCGCGCGCACGACTTCGAACAGGTCGTCCTTGGTGAGCTTGACCAGCGGCTTTTCCATGTAGCCGATGGCGTCGTACATGGGGACGGTGCCTACCATGAGCGGCGTCTCGTCGATGAGCTGCTGGCGGAACTGGCGCGTCTTGCCCGAGTTGGAGAGGTCCATGATGGCGTCGGCGCCAAAGTCCTCGGCGATCTTGACCTTCTTCCATTCCTCGGCGGCATCGGCCTTGTCGCCCGAGATGCCCAAGTTCACGTTGACCTTGGTGGACAGGCCCTCGCCGACACCAAAGGCGCGCATGCCCTTTTTGATGTGCACAATATTGGCGGGAATGGCGATGCGGCCGTCGGCCACGCGCTCGCGGATGTACTCGGGGTCGCGATGCTCGCGCCCGGCGACTTCCTTCATCTGCGGCGTGATCTGCCCGGCACGGGCGAAGTCGATTTGCGTGACGAGCTTGGGCTCGGTCTGTGTGCTCATTGGCACGGCTCCCTTCGTTGGCATTACCCATATCAGGTTTGCGGGTCAGGGCGGGCGCGCCCAATCTCAGCCTGCCGTCTTGTCCTGCAAGCTCCCCGTTTATGTAATGGGCTCAAGTATAGCTCGAATGGGTACGATTGGCCTAACGAGCGTGCCTGTGGGGAGGCGAACATGGAAGACAAGCATCTATATCGAGAGACGCAATGGGACGTATCGGCCGAGGAGGGCCGTGCGCACCATGGCCTTGTCGCGATCGGTTTTGCGGTGCTTGCCGTGCTGGTGATTGCCTTTTGTATCTGGACGTTTGGTGGTCGCGGCGGCGCTGCATGGGAGTTCGAGGCTGATGACAGCCTACCGATTATGACGGTGAGGAGTACTGGCGGTAATGCCAATACGCTCGCCGTTCCGGGCGATTATTGGTACCCGCGCGATGAGTTTGTGCAGTTGCAGCTGAGTGGTGGGTCCATTCCAGGTGAAGAAATCGAATGCGTGACGTTTGACGCGGCGCTCAAAACGCTCACGGTGAAGCTCAAAGATCAAGGAGATGCGCCCACGACCATGGATATCGCCCTGACGGAATGGCGTCTGGAACCTCCGTCGGGCGTTGCGGTATCCGACGTAGGGCACGTTAAGATTACCTACCAAGATGGCTCGACGAGCGAGATTGCAAAGGCCGATGGCTTGGCGGAGTAATAGGGTGTTTGGAAACGGCGGGCCTATTGTGCCTGCGCGTTCATGAAAACCAGGGTGTTTTTGTCTGAAAGCTCGGGGATGTGCCGATAGCCGATGTTGAATGCGGTAAGTTCGCTTGCATCCTCGAGCTTGTTTTCTGCCATCCACCGCACCATGGAGCCGCGCGCCTTTTTGCTGGCGGTCGACCGTTGGATGGGCTTCCCGTTGCGGATACCCTCGCCAAAGAGGCATGTGACGGCCGTGGCGTCGTCCGCGAGGTGGGGCAGAACGGCTTTGGCATACTCTACGCTGGCGAGGTTGACGATCGTGGTGTTTGAGCCTGCCGGGGCGGTAGCCCGCGCGAGCTTGTCGCCCCAAAACGCGTAGAGGTCTCGGGCATCGTCAACGGCGAGCTTCGCGCCCATCTCCAGCCGATACGGTTCGACGGCATGAAAGGGACGAACGCACCCGTAGAGGCCGGAGAGGATCCACAGGTGGCTTTGCAGCCAGGCGAGCTGTTCGGCATCCATTACCTCGGGTGCCATGCTCTGGTACTGAATGCCGTGATAGGACATGATGGCAGGGGAGATGCGGCGCGCGATACCGGAATCGGCAAGATCGCCGTTTCCCAAGATGGGCTCGAACTCATGCAAAATGTCGAGACAAGGGCCCAGCAGCTTGTCGCTGACGTTCCACAGAGCTTGTAGGTCGCTGTCGCCTTCGGTTCGTTCGATGTCCAAGAGCGCATGGTGCAGCTGGGCGGTCTCGCGCGCAAAGGGCGGAATCCCCTGAACTTCAAAAGCATCTTGTGCCGCGCGCATTTGCTTGGCGGGTGAAACGATGACCTGGAACATGAACTCTCCTCTGCCAAAAAAGTCGCGGTGGAATACGGTCTGCGCGGGCCGGTTGAAGGCCAGGTTAGTCCGTATTCCACCGCAAGTTTTAGAGGGCTGGTTTGGTGCGCCTTACGAGGGTTTGCTAGGCGCGCTCGAGGAAGGCCTTGTAACCGCGATATGCCTCGTAGATATCGGCCTTGTTGGCGACCTCCCACAGGGCGTGCATGGACAGGACGGCAACGCCGGAGTCGATGACGTTCATGCCATACTTGGCCATGATGTAGGCAATGGTGCCGCCGCCGCCCGCGTTGACGCGGCCGAGCTCGCAGGTCTGGAAGTCCACGCCGGCCTCGTCCATGATGTCGCGGACGAGGGCAACGTACTCGGCGTCGGCGTCGTTGGAGCCACCCTTGCCGCGGCTGCCCGTGTACTTGTTGAAGCACAGGCCGCGACCCATAAAGGCGGCGTTTTTGGTCTCGAACTTGCCAGCGTAGCCCGGGTCGAAGCCGGCGGACACGTCGGAGGAGAGCATGCGGCTGCGGGCGAGTGCGCGGCGCAGGGCCAGCGGGTTGCCCTCGCCGGCGAGCGTCATGATCTCGGCGACGGTGTTCTCGAAGAAGCGGCTCGTCATACCGGTGGCACCCACGGAGCCGATCTCCTCTTTGTCGACGATGAGCGTGATGCTCGTGCGCTCCACGTTGGCGACGTCGATCTGGGCGAGCATGGAGGGGTAAGCGCAGACGCGGTCGTCGTGGCCATAGCCCAAAATCATGGAGCGGTCGAGGCCCATGTCGCGGGCGGGACCGGCGGGCACGACCTCGATCTCGGCGGAGAGGAAGTCCTCCTCCTCGACGTCGTACTGCTCCTTAAGGATGTCCAGGAACATCTGCTTGACGGGCTCCTTGGGGGCGTCCTTATCGTCCTCATCGAACTTGACGGGACGGCCGCCCACGATCACGTCGAGGATCTCGGCATCGACGGCGTCCTTGGCAGGCTTGGACATCTGCTCGCTCGAGAGATGGATCAGCAGGTCGGAGATGGTAAAGACCGGATCGTCTGCCTTGTCGCCGATATTGATGTCGACGGTGGTACCGTCCTTTTTGCAGATGACGCCCACGAGTGCGAGCGGGGAGGCTACCCAGTGGTAGCTCTTGACGCCGCCGTAGTAGTGCGTGTCGAGGTAGGCCATGTCGCCGGCTTCGAAGGCGGGATTCTGTTTAAGGTCCAGGCGCGGCGAGTCCACGTGGGCGCCCAGGATGTTAAAGCCCTGCTCGAGCGGGGCGGCGCCCAGGTTGACGAGCATAAGGTCCTTGCCGTGGTTGGCGGCGTACACCTTGTCGCCTGCCTTGAGCTCGCGGCCCTCGGCGATCACGGTCTCCAGGTCGACGTATCCCGCCTCCTCGGCCATCTTGATGCCGGTCTTGACGCACAGGCGCTCGGTCTTGTTCTCGCTCAAAAACTGCTTATAGCCGCGGCAAAGCTCCTCGAGCTCCTCGACTTGCTGTGGCGTGTACTTTTTCCATGCGCAGGGACGCTCCATGACGCAGGCTCCTTTCGGATCGATCGTGCTGGTTGATGTACCGTGAGCCATCGTATCACGCGCGGGCTCGCGGTGGCG
>CABUUE010000102.1 GCA_902494685.1 uncultured Collinsella sp. | reverse complement strand
GAGGCTCGTGCCGATGCACAGAAAGAGAACGCCGAGCTTCAGCGCGAGATTGACAACCTGCGTGCACAGCTGGGACGTAAGGACGACGAAGCCAGGCTCGCCGAGGCCGCGGTGCGTAACGCCGCTCAAAATGACCTGTCCGCACGCGATGCTCAGATTGCCGAACTGCAGGCAAAGCTCTCCGCTGCGGATAAGGCCCAAGAGATGGCACTTGCCACCGCAGCAGCCGAGTCCCAGCGTGAGCTTGATGCCGCTCGCAGTGAGGCCGAGCGCACACTTGCCGACTATCAGGCGAAGGTGCAGGAGAAGTTCTCCGCCGCAAAGGCTCAGTCCGAGCAGGAGGCAGAGGGTCTGCGCGCCCAGCTGCGCGAGCAGGAGCTGACGGCAAAGATGAATCTAGCGGAGGCGGTCGCCTCAGCAGAGCGTGAGCGTGATGAGGCGCGCGCGAAGCTCACGAGCGAGCTGGCGGTGCGCGATTCTCGCGAGGAGCAGGTCAAGGCGGCGCACGAGCTCGAGCTTGCACAGACCAAGCGCGCGAGCGACGAGCTCATTCGCTATAAGGACGAAGAGATTGAGCGCCTGAAGGACATGAAGGTGCGCCTGTCTACCAAGATGGTGGGCGAGTCGCTCGAGCAGCACTGCGAGACTGAGTTCAATCGCTTGCGTATGACGGCGTTTCCCAACGCGTATTTTGAGAAGGACAACGATGCGTCCGAGGGCACCAAAGGCGACTTCATCTTCCGCGAGTGCGACGCGAGCGGCAACGAGGTCATTTCGATTATGTTCGAGATGAAAAACGAGAACGATGAGACCGCGACCAAGCATAAAAACGAGGACTTCTTTAAGAAACTCGATCACGATCGTCGCCAGAAAGGCTGTGAGTACGCGGTACTCTGCACTCTGCTGGAGCCCGAGAGTGAGCTCTATAACGCGGGTATCGTCGACGTGAGTTACCGCTATGAAAAGATGTACGTAATCCGCCCGCAGTTCTTCATTCCCATGATTACACTTCTTCGCAACGCCGCTATGGGCTCGCTGCGCTATAAACAGGAGCTGGCAGAGTACAAGCAGCAGAATATCGATGTTACGAATTTCGAAGCCAAGATGGAGAAGTTCAAGGACGGCTTCTCGCGCAACTACAACTTGGCGAGCAAGCAGTTCGAGTCGGCGATCAAGGAGATCGATGCCGCCATCAAGCAGCTCGAGAAGACCAAAGACGACCTGCGTCGCAGCACCGAGAACCTGCGCTTGGCCCACAACAAGGCCGATGAGCTTACGATCCGCAAGCTCACCTGGGGTAACAAGACCATGAAGGCGGCGTTTGACGAGGCGCGCGAGGCTGCAGCAGACGCGGGCGATTAACCTGCCGAGGCCGATGCGTATGAGGTCGAGGATGCCGAGTAGGGGATAGCATATAGTGCAAAAAAGCGGGGCCGCTGACGATGTTGCCAGCGGCCCCGCTTCGTTTCGTTCCGCCACGCTGGGCTAGTCCTCGAGCAAATCCTCGATAAAGCCGACGCGGTAGTTCTTGAAGATGACCTCGCCGCCGTCTTGCGTGGCGTCCAGATCGACATCGCCCATGATGCCAAAGTCGTGGTCGCCATCCTCGTCAGCAAAGATCTGGTGCACGTGCCATACGTGCGCGGTCTTCTCGTCGGACTCGTCGATGGAAAACATCGCGGCGCTGCGGGCATCTCCGTCGGTGAGGATTTCCTCGTGCTGCTCGTGGTAAGCGTCGAGTGCTTTTTGCCAGCGGATCTCGCTCATGCCCCAGTCGTCGTCGAGCTCGCCCAGGTCGCGAACGTGCTCGCGGGCGGCAAGGGTCACGCGGCGGAAGAGCGCGTTGCGCACCAACAGCGTGCAGCCGCGGCGGTCCGCCACGACCTCGTCGATGCCCTGCGGCGGCGCGGCATCGAGGGCTGCCGGGTTGCCGGCGTTCTCCCACTCGTCCACCAGGCTCGAGTCGACCGAGCGCACCACAAAGCCCAGCCACGAAATGATGTCGCGCAGGCGCTCGTCGCGCTTTTCGATCGGTACGGTACGGTCGAGCGAGCGGTAAGCCTCGGCTAGGTAGCGCAGTAGAATGCCCTCGGAGCGGGCGATGCCGAGCTTCTGGATATAGCCCTTAAAGTCGCTTGCGCTTTCGAGCATGTCGCGCAGGACGCTCTTGGGCGAGAGCTGATAGTCGTTGGCCCAGGGCACTTCCTGGCAGTACTTATCAAAGGCGGCGTCGAGCAGGTCCTCGAGCGGCTTTTCATAGGTGACATCCTGGATGCGCTCCAAGCGCTCCTCATACTCGACGCCGTCAGCTTTCATTTCGGCCATGGAACGGTCGCGCGCAGCGCGCTCCTGTGCACGCAGCACCTGCTTGGGATCCTCGAGCGTTGCCTCGACCATCGAGATCAGATCCATGGTATAGGTCTCGCTCTCGGGGTCGAGCAGCTCCAGCGCGGCAAGCAAAAATGGCGAGAGCGGCTGGTCGAGCGCAAAGTCCTCGGGCAGGTCGACCGTCAGCGCGTAGTCGATGTCCGGCGCGGCGTCAGCCGGAGCGTCGGGTGCGGGCGGCACCTCGGTGCGCACGACGACGCCGGAGTCGATAAGCGTGGCGAAGATTTCGTCGGCACGAACCTCGAGTTTGGCCTTTTCCTCGGGGGTCTGCAGGCTTGTCTCGATGAGGTCGTGTACGCGGGCGCGGGCATCGCCGCCCTGTTCGACCACGCTAATCACCATGGAGTGCGTGATGCGCAGGCGCGGCTTGAGCGTCTCGGGCTGCGTCTCGATCAGGCGCTCAAAGGTCTGCTTGTTCCAGGTGACAAAGCCCTCGGGGGCCTTTTTCTTTTTAATCTTACGGAGTTTTTTGGGGTCGTCGCCCGCTTTGGCCATAAGCTTGGCGTTTTCGATCTCGTGCTCCGGCGCCTCGGCAATTACCATACCCTCGGTGTCAAAGCCCGAGCGGCCGGCGCGACCGGCAATCTGGTGGAACTCGCGGGCGCGCAGACGACGCATCTTGTAACCGTCGAACTTGGTGAGCGCGGTGAGCACCACGGTGTGGATGGGCACGTTGATGCCGACGCCGAGCGTGTCGGTGCCGCAGATGACGGGCAGCAGGCCCTGCTGCGCCAGGCGCTCAACCAGTAGGCGATAGCGCGGCAGCATACCGGCGTGGTGCACGCCGACGCCGCAGCCGAGCAGGCGCTTGAGAATCTTGCCGAAGGCGGTGGAGAAACTCGTGCCTTTGGCAGCTTCCTTAATGGCCTCGCGCTGCTCCTTGCTAGCGATGCCAAAGTTGGCAAGCGACTGTGCCGTGGCAAGCGCGGCGTCCTGACTAAAGTGCACGATGTAGAGTGGGGCCTCTCCGCGGCGCATGGCGAGCTCGACGGTGCCCTCGAGGGAGGTCGTCACATAGTCGTAGCTCAGCGGAACAGGGCGCGGGGCGTCGACAACCAGGTCGCAAGCAGCGCCGGTGTGCTCCTCGAGCGAGGCGGCGATGGCGGTGACATCGCCGAGCGTGGCACTCATGAGCATAAACTGCGTGTGGGGCAGGGTGAGCAGCGGCACCTGCCATGCCCAGCCGCGGTCGGGGTCGGCAAAGTAGTGGAACTCATCCATGGCTACGCAGCCCACATCGGCGTCCTCGCCCTCGCGTAGCGCATCGTTGGCAAGGATTTCGGCCGTGCAGCAGATGACGGGTGCCTTGGTATTGATATGCGTGTCGCCGGTGATCATGCCGACGTTATCGCGGCCGAGCACCTGCACCAGGTCGAAGAACTTTTCGCTGACCAGAGCCTTGATAGGAGCCGTGTAGTAGCAGCGCTTGCCCTGTGCCATGCCCATAAAGAGCATGCCCAGCGCGACGAGCGACTTGCCCGATCCGGTCGGCGTGCCCAAAATGACGTGATCGCCGGCGGCCAGGTCCATGAGGGCCTCTTCTTGGTGATCCCACAGCTCAATGCCACGGTCGCTCGTCCATTCAAAGAAGCGTTCGAAGGCCTGATCGGGCGTGAGCCATGGTTCGGGCTCACTGCCATCCTCGGGCTCCCACCAGGTGGGGGAGAGCGCGCCGAGCGAGCCGAACTCGGCTTCGGTTCCCGTGCCGCCCGAGAATGAACTGGCGGCGCCGGCGCCGGAGACGGTGCCGGCGACGGTATCTGTCGTGGTCTGTGCCATGTGGTTGCTTTCTCTCGCGATTGTCCGCCAACTATTATGGCGTAGCGGCGGCGTGGGGTGCCAGCGCGCGAGAAAATGCAGGAAATGGGCGTTCTGCCCAGCCGTTTAGTGTAGTCGCTAGCTAAGTGAGTAGACTTTTTGCGATATTGCGAGCACATGGCTTTTGCGCAAGGGTTCTACCTGCGGTTTTATGTTTTGCTATGCGGGCTGTGCTTGGCTATTGCAAAATAGTCTACTCACTTAGGTTTGAGGGCCGTTCGCTGGCGCCTATTTGCGCTTGTTTGCCAACGCCGCGACCATCAGAAGCCCCTAGGACTCTTGCGGTAGACGCTTCTTGCCCTTGCGGGCACGGTTTCTAAAGTTCTCGACGGCCTCTTCCATGCCCAGGGGTACATAGGTGAGCTCATCGAGGTTATCGGGCAGGTAGCAGGCAAGGCTTTGCTCCTGCATGCGGCCCGCCGTGAGCTGTTCGTCGGTTGGCTGCGCACCGGGTGTGGCGCAAATGCCATAGACGACGGCGCCCATCTCGCGCGTGCGGCATTCATATTCGGTCTCGGGATGCTCGGGATGGTCGCGGCGTACGTCGTCACTTACCCAAAGCGTGTCGTAGCCTGCCGCGGCAAACTGTCCCAGGGCGTAATCGCGCAATGGTTTGCTGTCGGTTCGTAGCGTTACGGTGGCGCCGGCTGCAAAGAGCGGGCGATAGAGCATCAGATGGTCGACATGGACGAGGCGCTTTTTGGCGTACTTGGCCTTGGGCTGCGGCGTGGGAAAGTTGATGGTGATGGCATCGAGCTCGCCTGTGGCAAATAGCTGCGGCAGCGATGCGGCGCCTCGAGGCAGAACGAGTGCGTTGGTCAGTTCATGCTCGCAGATTTTCTGTGCGGCATAGGCGATGCAGATGGGCTCCTGGTCCATGCCGACAAAGAGCGTGTCGGGCTCACGGCGAGCACGCTCAACCAGATAGGTGCCTTTGCCGCAGCCCAGATCCAGATGAAGGTGTTCGAAGGGCTTGCTGCCAACTGGCGCGCAAGCCTCGCGCCAATCTCCGGCATAGATTTCGGGGTTCGTCTCAATCGCATCGGCGTAGCGCTCTAGGCGCTCCTCGAGCACAAAGTTCTTAGGCGTGCGAACGTGGACGGCTCCCATGAGGCTCCTTGGTCATAAGTATGGAACGTATAGCTGCGCGTTCCGTCAATGGGTTGAAAAAGGGGTGGGCATAGTTTGCCCGAAAGACGCGGTGCGGCTCGACGGCGAGTCGTCGGTGCCTACAGGCGCTTGAGAATCACATAGCGGTTGAGATCGCCGCTGCGACCGTCAGCATGGAAGCGCTCAAGCTCGCGCACGGGGACCTCGCCGCTCTTGTAGAACGTACGCACGCCGCGCACCAGGTCGGTGATCTGCTGATCGTCAAAGTGGTGGCAATAGCGGTAGGCGTGGCGGTCGTTTTGCCAGCCAATAAGGTGGTCACCGGCTTCAAACTGCGCGGAATCGTAACCCTCAAACGGCGGGG
>CABUUE010000101.1 GCA_902494685.1 uncultured Collinsella sp. | reverse complement strand
TCGGTGACGTAGGCGATAAGACACGACAGCAGGTTTGCCGCCGCATGATCCCAAAAAGGCTGGTTGTTGTCCTCGATGGGGCAGATGGCCTTTGCCACCGAGAGGATGTCCTGCTGGTTGGGCCTGCCGTCCGCCTTGCGGCGAATGTGCCTCAGGGGGTTGTAGCCGCAGCGCTCGATGCCGGGCGCAAGGGCCGGGACGGTGTTGAGGTCGGCGAAGTTGAGACATTGCACGCGGTAACCGTGGGCTGCCAGCACGGGTCCCACTTCGCGACAGAGCGTGCCTTTGGTGTCGAGCACGATGTAGCTTGCGTTCATTTGCAGTAGGTTGGGCTTGAGGACGTTTCGGGTCTTGCCGGCTCCCGAGGGGCCGATCACAAGTGCGTTGTTGTTGAGTCCCGTTTGGCGGGTGTCGCAGGAAAGCGTTCGATCCTTGGCGAGGATGGTGGACGATGCGGACTCAGATGCGGCGAGGCGGCTGGCGAGGTTAGACATGGGCGACCTCCTTGGTGGTCGAGAGGATTTCGTGGGCAAAGCCGAGTTCGACGGCGCGCTCGGCCGAAAGGTAGGTGTCTTTTGCAGTGAGGGACTGGATGCGCTTGGGCGTGAGGCCGCTGCGGTCCGAGAGGATTTGCGTGAGGGTCTTGCGGGTCTGCATGAGACGCCGGCTGGTTTCCTGCAGCGCAAGTGCCGAGCCGCCTGCCCCCTGGGGGATCAGTGGGTCGTGAATCATGAGCTCTGCATGGGGCGCCATACGGCGATCGTCGCCGCCCATAAAGATCACGGCGCCCATGGACGCGGCGAATTCCAGGCAGACGGTGCGGATGGGGCACGATGCGAGGCGCATGGCATCATAGATCGCAAGACCCGATCGCACGCTTCCGCCGGCGCTGGCGACAAATATGGTGATGGGGCGGCTGGGGTCGGTGGCATCGAGCAGGCGGATCTGCTGGCATAGGTCGTGGGCCATCGGGGTTTCGATGTTTCCCATGACGGAGAGCTCGCGACGGGCGAGCATCTCATCGTAAATGCTGGTGAGCGTGATGCCTCGGGCGGATTCACGCATGGTGAGGGGGCTGATGATGGGGGAATGATTGGTGTCCATGAGGACTCCTTTCTGTTGGTTGTGTTGTGGAGGAATAGGATTGTTGCCCGCGGAGGGGCTGGCGGGCTACAGGGTTCGTCCGAGCCTGAGATCGAGCTCGGTTGTGGGGCAGGCTGCCTGTTCGTGCGGCTCGCAAGCGCCAAGGGCTCCAAAGCGATAGAGCGTTGCGGCGGGCGTGGTGTAGGCGAGCCGCAGCTGATGCTCGACAGGGGCACATCCGTCATTTTTGTAATGAGCCGCGTAGTACTGCGCGATGCTGGCGTTCATCTCGCTGCCATTGCGATGGCGCTCAAACTGGCGTCTGCAGGTCTCGATGATCTTTGCTACCGACTTGGGTGCCGTCGCGGGAACAAGGGCGAGATAGCCCTCAAATAGCTCGTTGATGCTCAGGAGGCACAGCAGGTCGATCAGCGTCCTTATGGCTGCTCCCTCGGCGGAAAAGTGCACGGTCATGCGGTTATATCGGTTGCGGTCGACGATGGCCGCATGGGGTCTTGGAGTTTTCTGCCCCGTGGTCCCGGGCTTTTGCCGCGCCTGTGTATTGAGCTCGACGTTGCAGCGCTTGAGGCCGTCCAACGGAAGGAACAGTGCGGTGCGCAGGGTGTTCCGCTTGCTTTCGAGTTCATGACGCTCGTCGGGTTCCCATTCGAGCTTGAGTTTCGTGTCGAGTGCCGTAAGCATATGGGCTAAGCAGCCTACGGTAAGAACGTACGAATCGTTGTCGCGTTTTGGGGCATAGGGGTCTGTCAGCTTGCGAATGTCGGGGTCGCCCATGATCTTTGTGCAGCGCTTCAGCAGTTGAGGGTGGTCGGCCAAGATCGTCGCGAGCGGTAGCGACGCGTAGTTCTTGATGGTCGCGGCGGCAAAGGCGGCGTCATATTCGTTTGCATATGCTCGCTCAATGCGGGCATCCAGAATGCTTTTCTTATCGCCGTCTTCAGCGTGGTGGTTTGTCATAGCTTCTCCAATCGGTTGATGTTCGTGCTGTTTGTTGATGTGTTGGTTGTCGTGAGTGATGTGCTTGCCGTGGGTGATGTGCTGACTTTGGGGTGCTATGCGGTTTTCAATGAGCCCGTGAGGCAGTTGCTGCAGGGGCGGGATGGAACGGCCCATGCAAGGCGGAAGGCATCGTGCTCAAAATCGAGACAGCAATGCCCTGGGTGCCTCACATGTGGCAGTTACCTCATTAAGTTGTCATTGCGTTTGGGGTTGTACTTTGCCGATCTTCTTTCTCTTACACGCTAAAAACTGAAATTTCATATGCTCGATCTACTTAAAACCGCAACGGTGGTCTTTTATCAACTTATATGTCGGAACGCGTCTTTGCAAGTACTTTTTTGCGTTTGTTTCAAATGGGGTGGTTTTGCAACCGTCACGCGTCACGCTATGCGAACGTGCCCCTTTTCTGTTGTCGGTCGGATACGATGAGTCGCGTGACGTCGTCAGAGGTCGAATTCGACCGCTAACGACGTTGTGCAGCTCATCATTTCTGGTCGCAAACAGTAAAGGGGCATGAGGGTGTATTGAGGGGGGATGTCTTGCTGTCGGCATCCGCGTGCGGTGCCATTCGCTGTCTGTAAATATACGTTTACAGCTAATTTCATACCACTTGTCGGAATGCGGACGCTGTCCTTGTATGTCGGGCGTACATTGAACGTGGTTTTTCGCGTGAAACCACGAATCGGTTGTCAGTCCTGAACAAGGAGGCCCAGCATGACACTTGCCAAACCCATCAATAAATACATCGACTATATCGATGCCCCCGAGGACACGTTTGAGCAGTATGTCGAGAAGGCGTTAAAGTACAACTTTCGCTGCGTATTTGCGAACCTTCAGGAGTACGAGACGGGCCGCGCCATGCTCGAGGGCTCTGACATCATCCTTGCCGGCGCCATCGACTTTCCCCAGGGCACTATGACGCTTGAGGAGAAGCTTGCGAGGTTTGAGGAATACGCTGCGTGTGGCTTTACCGAGATTGACTACGTTTTGAATCAGGGGTCGATCGAGAACCGCGATTTTGATGCCATCGAGCGCGAGATGACTACCATTGCTGATTTTTGTCGCGCGCATGGCATCACTGACAAGGTAATCGTCGAGATGTGCAAGCTGGACGGCGACGACGCCGCCAAGCGCCGTGTATGCGAGATCGCGCTGGAGGCCAAGCCGGGATTCCTTAAGACATCGACCGGCAGAAGCTTTGGCGGTGCTAAGCTCGAGGACGTGCGGCTGATGCACGAGGTGCTCGGCGATGCCGTGGCAATCAAGGCGGCGGGCGGTATCCATAATTACGAAGAGGCTTGCGCATTCATCGAGGCCGGCGCCAGCGCGTTAGGCGCATCGGCGGGCATCGCGATCGTCGAGGGCGCACCGACGGATGAGCGTCGCTAGCAGACGTATTTGACCTGAGCGATAAAGCTTCACGACCACACGCCGTTCATGTTCGAGACAATATGACTTTTTGCCCGTTGTAAACGGAGTCGCGATGGGTGTTCTGTATGATGGCTCAGACAAGGTTGTTCAATGACAGGGAGGCATATATGGCAATCAAAGCCATCGCGATGGATATCGACGGTACGCTCACCAACGATCAGAAAGTGATTAGCCCGCGTACGCGCGAGAAGCTGCTCGCGGCGCAGGAGTCGGGCATTAAGCTCATCTTGGCTTCGGGCCGTCCCGCATGGGGACTGCACGCCTTGGCGCAGGAGCTCGACCTTCAAAACCATGACGGTCTGCTGGTTGCCTTTAATGGCGCGCATGTGGTCGACGCTCAGACCGATGAGGTCCTTTTTGACCAGGCTATGCCGGCTGACGAGCTGCACCGTCTGATTGATCACCTGCGTAATTTTGACGTGATCCCTATGATTTCGCTCGGTCGCGATTTGCATGTCGTGGATTCGTATCACTGCATGATCACGCTGCCTGACGGCTCGCAGAAAAACATCGTCAAATACGAGCGCGATGCGTGCGATCTTAAGATTCGCGAGGTGGAGAGCCTGCATGAGGTCGCTGATGCTTATCCCGTGGACAAGCTGCTGACGGCGGGCGATCCGGCCTACCTGCAGGCGCATTACGAGGAGATGTATGCGCCCTTTAAGCAGACGCTTTCGGGCATGTTTACGGCCGACTGGTACTTTGAGTACACGGCGCCCGGTATCGACAAGGCCCGCGCACTCGAGGGTGCCCTGCCCAAGCTCGGCATCGATGCCAGTGAGGTCGTATCGTTTGGCGACGGCCAGAACGACAAGTCCATGATTGAGTGGGCCGGCACCGGTGTTGCCATGGGTAACGCCGTCGAAGAGGTTAAGGCTGTAGCCCAGATGGTGACCGCCGATAACAACGAAGATGGCATTGCGGTGGCGCTGGATAAGCTGCTGGGTTAGAATCGCCGATTAATGCATGGCTCGGGCGCCTGCTTGCGGGCGTCCTTTTGTTAGGGAGGGTGCCGTGTCCGCATTTCCGTTCGACGCCGTTATCTTTGACATGGACGGCGTCATTGTCGATACCGAGTATTACTACTTGGGCGAGACTGCCGCGTTTGCCAAGGAGCTTGGACTTAATCTGACTCAAGAGGAGTTGAATGGGCAGGTCGGTACCTCGCATCAGTTCTTCCTGCATATGCTGGTCGATTGGTTTGAGCGCGCCGGTAAGGGACACTTCACTGGCGAGGAGGCGTTGGCCCGTTGGGACGAGTGGGCGCATAAGCGTCCGCGTGACTATCAGGCTTTGATTAACCCAGGCGCCGTGGATACGATTCGAGAGCTGCCGCGCCGTGGCGTTCGCGTGGCGCTTGCCAGCTCGTCTCCCATGGTTAGCATCGAGGAAGTGCTCAACGCATGCGGGCTGTCTGATGCCTTTGAGTATGTGGTGAGCGGCGAGCAGTTTAAGGAGAGCAAACCCGAGCCCGACATCTACCTGCATGCGCTGGACCTGCTGGGGCTGCCCGCGAATCGTTGCTGCTGCGTTGAGGATTCCGTTCCGGGCATTACCGCGGGTAAGCGAGCCGGCCTGACGGTCATTGCCAAGCGCGAGGAACGCTTTGGCTTTAGCCAGGATGCCGCGGACAAGATTATCGACCAGCTGCCGGAGCTGCTGGAACTCGCGTAGATTCTGGGCGGTACTGCTGTCACAACAGTGGTTCCGTTGGCATAAGAGAGAGGGGCGGCGTCATGGCATTTAACGTGAGCGCACTGGGGTTTGGCGACAACGTCGTCGACTGCTACGAGCATATCCACACAATGTATCCGGGTGGCAATGCGGTGAACTTTGCCGTGTATGCCAAGAAGTGCGGCGCCGCGCGCTCCGCGTATATGGGCATCTTTGGTAATGACGCTGCTGCTGAGCATGTGATTGCGAGTCTTGAAGATGAGGACGTTGAACTAGCCAAATGCAAGCAGCTCATCGGTGAGAATGGTGCTGCGCGCGTGACCGTCGTTAACGGCGACCGTGTTTTCCTTGGCTCCAATGAGGGTGGCATCCGTGGTGATGCTCGCTATGTGCTCGATCGCTTTGACCTTGCGTACATGAAGCAGTTCGACGTAGTCCACTCGGGCAACTATTGCTTTACCGAGCGCGAACTTCCCAAGTTGAAGGCCGCGGGCGTCACGGTTTCGTTTGACTTCTCGGACGATTCGACCGACGAGTACTACGAGCAGATTGCTCCCTACGTTGACTTCGCATTCTTTAGCGCGGCAGACGCCGCGAGC
>CABUUE010000100.1 GCA_902494685.1 uncultured Collinsella sp. | reverse complement strand
TGTCGAAGGGGACCGCCTGCTTTGTCCGCGTGACTATCTGGGCATCGCGCATCTGCCCGAGCTTGTTGCCGCCGGCGTGGCATCGCTCAAGATCGAGGGTCGCATGAAGAATCCCGACTACGTCTTTAACGTGGTGAGGGTGTGGCGTCGGGCGCTCGATATGCTGCGCGATGGCACATGGGATGCCGATGCGGTGCTGGCGCTTGAGCGCGAGCTGGGAAGGTCGTTCAACCGCGGCTTTACCGATGCGTATCTGCGGGGTCGTTCGGGCACCGAGCTCATGAGCTTTGAGCGCGCGATCAACCAGGGCGTGCGCGTGGGCCACTTGGTGGCGGTGGGTCACGAAGAGGTGACGGTTGAGCTTGATGCCGCCGTGGCGGCGGGCGATACGCTCGAAATCCGATTTTACCCGGGTGCCGACGCGCGTCCCGATGTGCCCAAGCGCTGGCCACAGGTGCCTTGCCCCGTGGATGCCGCTGCGGGAGAGCGTATCGTCGTGCATTGCAAACGCAAGGTGGACGCGGGCTGCGAGGTCTATCTGATTCGCAGTGCCGGCGTGCTGGGGCAGACGGCAACGGTGTTGGAGCGCATGCGGGCCGAGGCGGATGCGATTGCGCCCGTTGCACGTGCCGTTGAGGTACTGCCCTTTGAGGACGTTGTGGTGGATGGCGGTGCGTCGACGGAGTTGGTGGAGTGCGCGGTTCCCACTCGCATGGTTTTTGCTTGGCAGCTGATGGATGCCGACCCGCGCGGAGAACTCGATTTGTCCGACGCCGTTGTGGTGCTTGACGAGGTGTGCCGCGCGAGTGACGCTGACTGGACCCGCTCACTGATGCAGCGTGCCGGGCGCGTCGTCTGCCGCAACCTGGGACAGGTGGTGATCGCTCGCGAGCTGGGCGTGACGTTTGACGTGGCGGCGCCGGTGTTCTGCGCGAATCGGGCCACGCTTACCTGGCTGCGCGGACTCGGTGCGGGGCGGGTGTACTTGCCGGCCGAGTTGCTCGGCAATGATGCGGAGCGTATTGCCGAACTGGCTGCTGAACCCGGCGTCTTGGGTCCGGTCGACGCCGACCGTCCCGAGCTTATGGTGTGCGAGCACTGCCTGCTGACCGCCGAGGGCGTCTGCGCCACCGATGCGACGGGACAGGTCCGTTGCCGCGACTGCTTGCGTCGTCGGCAGGCACGCTATCTGGTCGAGCGTGACGGTACACGTCTGCCAGTTGCCATTGACGCATGCGGCAGGACGAGGATTTTCCTGTCGTAGGTGCCGCGTCGCGTCAGTTTGTTATCATAAGAGAGTTTATGGACTTCCAGCACCGCCGTTTTCGGCGAGGGTGCTATAGCAAAAGGAGGATACCCAATGCTGTCTGTTGACGAGCAAATGCGTATCATCACCTCGGGCGCCGCGCAGATCGTTCCCGAGGCCGACCTTCGCAAGAAGCTTGAGAAGGGCGAGCCCCTCAACATCAAGCTCGGCGTCGACCCCACCAGCCCCGACCTGCACCTGGGCCATGCCGTGCCGCTGCGCAAGATGCGTCAGTTCCAGGACCTGGGCCACAACGTCACCCTCATCATCGGCAACGGCACCGCGTTGATCGGCGACCCCTCGGGCAAGAACTCCACCCGTCCGCAGCTTTCGCAGGAGCAGATCGAGGCCAACGCCGAGACCTACGTGAGTCAGGCCATGAAGATCCTGGATCCCGAGAAGACCACCATCGTGCACAACGGCGACTGGATTCTTTCGATGGATCTGGCCGGTCTGCTGCAGGTGTGCTCCAAGTTCACCGTCGCCCGCATCCTCGAGCGCGACGACTTTACCAAGCGCTACCAGTCTCAGACGCCGATCGCCCTGCATGAGTTCTTGTATCCCGTGATGCAGGCTTTCGACTCCGTGCAGATCAAGGCCGACGTCGAGATGGGCGGCACCGATCAGCTCTTCAACCTGCTCGCCGGCCGTGAGCTCATGGAGAAGATGGGCATGGAGCCGCAGATCGCGCTCACCATGCCGCTGCTCGAGGGTACCGACGGCGTGCGCAAGATGTCCAAGTCATACGGCAACTACATCGGCCTGACCGACGCGCCCAAGGACATGTTCGGCAAGACCATGTCCATCCCCGACGAGATGATCGGCAAGTACTATCGTCTGGCTAGCTCGCTCACCCCGGCCGAGGTCGACAAGATCGACGCCGCCCTGGCCGACGGCTCTGCCGATCCCTATGAGCTCAAGCGCGCTCTGGGTCGCGACCTGTGCGACACCTACCACGGCGCCGGTGCCGGCGACGAGGCTCAGGCTGAGTTCGACCGCGTGTTCAAGGAGGGCCAGCTCGCCGACTTCCCCGAGAAGCACGTTGAGCTGACTGTTAACGACGAGGGCCAAATCTACCTCGCCGGCCTGCTCAAGGACTTGGGTCTTTCGGCGAGCGCCGGCCAGGCTCGTCGCGATATCGACGGCGGCGGCGTCAAAATCAACGGCAAGGCCGTGGCTCCCAAGAGCTATAACATCGATCCCAGCGCCCTCAAGCTGGGCGACACCCTCTCCGTGGGCAAGCGCAAGGGTTTCAAGTTGATTTAGTTCCGCCGTTCTAACGAACGGCGGACCGGCCGACGCTGCGCGGGCCGCATTTGGACAATCTGACGTTCAACTTCAAGGGCGCGACCAGAAGGTCAGCGCCCTTTCGTTTCACGTCACCTTGTCTCAAATGCGGCCCGCTCGCTGTCATTGCCAAAACATCGGCGTTTTAATATCGGCGCTGCCGTGGTTGGCACTTGGGGACGTTCCTTTTGTGCCGGCACTTGGGGACACTCCTTGTCATTGGTGCAAAACAACCTGTCCCCATTGCGCCAAGCGGCGCGTGCTGTTAAGCGGAGAGGCGTATTGTTGCCCTGTCGTTTGGGCATACAATGGCTATTGGTTTGCTGCGGTGAAGGCCTGTCCGCTCCGCAGCTTTTTTCTACGGTTAAAGGAGTATGTATGTCCGTTGAGGTCATGAGGTCTGTGATCGAGGCCGCCGAGGGTCGCGTGCCCGTCGACACGCTGTTTGCCAACGCGCAGATCGTCGATGTGTACGGCCAACGCGTAGCGCCCGGTAGTGTTGCCGTCAAGGATGGCGTGATCGTCGGCGTGCTGTACGATGGTCGCGACGATGCCGCCGGTACGTATGAGGCTACCGAGGTCATCGATTGCCAGGGCCGCTATCTTGCCCCCGGTTTTATTGACGGACACTTGCATATCGAGTCTTCGAACATCCGCCCTGCCGAGTATGCGCGCATGGCGGCGACGCGCGGTACCACTACTGCCATTGCCGACAGCCACGAGATTGCCAACGTGGCGGGGCTCGACGGCCTGCGCTTTATGATCGAGGACGGTCGTCGCGCTCCTATTTCCATCAAGTACATGATGCCCTCGTGCGTGCCCGCACTGCCCGACGAGCAGGCCGGTGCCGTCATCACCGCCGCTGACATGCAGGCGTTTTTTGCCGAGCATCCGGGCGATGTCTTTGGTCTGGGCGAAATGATGAACCTGCCGGGTGTCTTTATGGCCGACCCCGAGACCTGTGCTCGCATCGATGCTGCCAACCAGACGCCGTCCAAGCAGGTCGACGGCCATGCGCCGCTCGTTGCCGGCAAGGACCTCAATGCCTATGCCGCGGCGGGCATTATCGCCGACCACGAGTCGA
Source organism: uncultured Collinsella sp. (assembly GCA_902494685.1). Lineage (GTDB taxonomy): Bacteria > Actinomycetota > Coriobacteriia > Coriobacteriales > Coriobacteriaceae > Collinsella. The sequence continues at coordinate 2,187 of CABUUE010000100.1, read as the reverse complement.
CGATTCCCGAGGAGGCGCTCGACAAGCTATCTCGCGGCATGTATGTGATGCTGCGCGAAGGCACGTGCAGCCATGACCTGGCTAACCTGTCGCCGATGCTGCTGGAAAATCCCGCCCGTGCCCGCCGCTGCTGTTTTGCGACCGATGACCGCGCTCCCTCCGACGCGCTTTCGACCGGTATGATCGACAATGCCTGCCGCGTGGCTATCGAGGCCGGTATTGACCCCGTGGTTGCCATCTCTATGGCGTCCCTGTCCACGGCCGAGGCATTTGGCCTGGACCACGGTTGCCGCGACCCGCACGAGCTGCGTGGTGCGATTGCCCCGGGCAAGCGTGCCGACCTGCTGGTGCTCAATGACCTGACGTTTGCCATGGCTCCGCATCGCGTATATGCCGCCGGTGCTCTGGTGGCGCAGGACGGCACCTTTGTGGGCGAGATCGCACCCGAGATGGCTGAGGTTGCGGCCCTTGCCGATGAGCTGCGTGCTTCCGTTAAGCTGCCGAAGCTATCGCTCGACGTGTTCGACTATGCCTTTAAGCCGGGCGAGGCCGTGATTGACGTGGTGCCGGGCAAGGCCATCACGGGTATGGCTCGCCCCGAGAGCGCCGAGGGCCTGCGCCGCATTATGCTGATCGAGCGTCACGGCCGCGGCGTGTCACTGCAGGCTGAGGGCGCCGATGGCGACGGTCCCGCCGGCATGGGGCTCGTCGGCAAGCATATCGGCCGCGGCTGGGTGCGCGGCTTTACCATCACGGGCGGCGCTATCGCCTCGACGATTGGCCACGACTCGCACAACGTGTGCGTGGTGGGCGACAACGCCGCAGATATGATGGCTGCCGTCGAGGCCGTGGGCCAGGGCGGTCACGTGCTGGTGCGCAACGGCGAGGTCGTGGCGCGCATTCCGCTGGCGCTCGGCGGCCTGATGAGCGAAGGCACGGCCGAGGATGTCGCCGCGCAGCACGACGACTTTATGGTTAAGGCACGCGCCATGGGTATTGAGCCGCCGCTCGACCCCATCATGGGCATCATCTTCCTGCCCCTGCCGGTCATCCCGACGCTCCGCATTCGCCCCGAGGGCATGTTCGACGTCACGACCTTCACCTACGCCGACTAGTTATCGGGGATGTTCTTCAACGATTAGTCGTCGGGGACACTCTTTGACGTGTCGCCTGACGCCGCGACCATGAGGCCTCTGGCATGTGTGAGCTATTTGCTAGGTCCTTGTAACGTTTGCGCCCGCGGAGTCTTATCTGAGCTCCCTTTGGGTACGTTGGAATCGGATATACGTCCGATTCCATCAAGCCCGAAGGGAGCTTTTCTATGTTTACACTGATTGCATCCGATATGGACGGCACGTTGCTTGACGAAAACGGCCAGGTGCCTCCCGAGACCTACGAACTGATTCTGGCGCTACACGAGCATGGCGTGCATTTCGCCGCATCGTCAGGTCGTCGCTACGATCGCCTGTGCGAGTTCTTTGCGCCCGTTCGCGACAAGATGGACTTTGTCGCCGCCAACGGCGCCCAGGTCTTCGCCGACGGCAAAATGGTAGACCGTGAGGTGTATTCACACCTGGCGATTCGAAGGCTCGCCCAGGCTGTCGCGACGTTTCCCAATCTGCATCTTGCGCTTTTTGACCGAACCAAGTCCTTCCTGCTCGATGACGAGTGCAAGTTCGTGCGTGAGGTCGATAAGGACCTTCCCAATGCCGAGCGCATTTGGGAGCTGCCCGATCCCAGCGTAAATATCATCAAAGCGAGTATCTTTTGCGACGACGGTGCCGTTATGGACAGTGCGTACGTGCTGCAGCGCGAACTCGGTCAGCTCTTTACTTTTGCGCCTTCGGGTAACGCGTGGATCGATGCTATGCAGCCCGGCGTGTCGAAGGCTTCGGGTATCGCACAGCTCGCGGAGCATTATGGCATTGGGCGCGATGAGGTTATGGCGTTTGGCGACTCGATGAACGACTACGAGATCATTCGCTTTGTCGGCACGGGTTGTGCGATGGAAAACGCGCGCCCCGCGCTCAAGGCGGTGGCCGATCGTGTGGTGGGTTGTAACCGCGACCACGCCGTCCAGCAGGAGCTCCGTCGCGTGCTGGAGAGTCTCTCCTAATCCGGCAGATGGGGACGTTCCTTTTAATATGAGCAGGACATTGTCAAGAGGCAAAATCGGGCCTGGCCCCA
>CABUUE010000099.1 GCA_902494685.1 uncultured Collinsella sp. | reverse complement strand
GGGCTTTCTGCTTATCGCGGGCGTAGCGTTTGGCATCGGCATGATCGGCAACGTCAACCGCTGGCTGTCCGATCTGCCCGACTACACCGACGCCAATGCTTACCTGGTAAGTGAGCCCACCGACATCGTCGACTGCAACGGCAATACCATTGCGAGCTTCTACACGCAAAACCGCAAGTCCATTACCAAGGACCAGGTGTCCCCGTACGTGCTGCAGGGCACTGTCGACGTTGAGGACGAGCGCTTCTACGAGCATGGCGGCATCGACCTCTGGGGCATTGCACGCGCATCGGTGGCAACCCTCACCGGTGGCCACGAGGGCGCATCGACCATCACCCAGCAGCTGGTTCGCAACACCATCTTGCAGGAGGAACAATTCGACTCGACCATCGAGCGTAAGGTGCGCGAGGCCTATATCGCCATCAAGATGGAGGATATGTACTCCAAAGACGAGATCCTCATGATGTACCTCAACACCATCTACTACGGCCATAGAGCATATGGCATCGAGGCCGCCGCCGAGACCTATCTGTCCAAAACCGCCGCCGACCTCACCCTGAGCGAGGCCGCGCTGCTCATCGGCCTTCCCAACTCGCCCTCGCAGTACGACCCCACGGTTAATCCCGACTTGGCGCTGTCCCGCCGCAATAAGGTTCTGGACAACATGCTGCGTCTGGGCCACATCACGCAGGAAGAGCACGATGCCGCACAGGCTGAGCCCATCACGCTTAACGTGACCGAGATTTCGGGCAGTGGCGTCGATGTGTACTCTCAGCCCTACTTTGTCTCCTACGTTAAGCAGTTGCTTGAGCAGGAGTTCTCCACCGACGTGCTCTTTAAGGGCGGTCTGACCGTCAAGACCACCATCGACCCCACCATGCAGCAGGTGGCCGAGGAGGCTGTGCGCTCGCAGCTCGACACGCTTTCGCTCGACGGCCTGGACATGGGCATGGTCGTCGTTGACCCCAAGACCGGCTACATCAAGTGCATGGTAGGCGGCTACGACTACAACGCCGACGAGAATCACGTGAACCACGCTACGGCAAAGCGCCCCGTGGGCTCCACGTTTAAGGCCTTTACGCTGGCAACTGCCATCCAAAACGGTATGAACCCCAACGTCACCCTCAACTGCAACTCGCCGCTCAAGGCCAAGGGCACCACGACCGAGGTGCAAAACTACGGCAACCAGAGCTATGGCAACATCACGCTTAAGCAGGCAACGGCATACTCATCCAACACCGGCTACATTCAGGTGGCCGAAGCCATCGGCAATGACAAGATCATATCGCTCGTCAAAAAGCTTGGCATCGATCCCGCCAAGGACAATATCGAGGACGTTCCCGTCATGACGCTCGGCACCGGGTCCATCTCACCGCTCGAGATGGCATCTGCCTACGCAACGTTTGCCAACGGTGGCTACTACCGTCAGCCCATCGCCATTACCGAGATCGACTCGCGTACCGGCTCGGTTCTGTACCAGCACACCGACAATCCCACGCAGGTGCTCACCGAAGGCGAGGCTGCCGCGGTTACCGATGTTCTATCCGGCGTCATGCAGGGCAGCGGCACGGGTGCCGCCGGCGCGCTGAACGTCAACCAGCCCTATGCCGGCAAGACGGGCACCACTGACAACACCACCAACCTGTGGTTCTGCGGCTTCACGCCGCAACTGACATGCGCCCTGTGGACCGGTTATTCCGCAGGCGAGATTCCCATCCAAAAGTACGGTTCGGACCTGCTGGGCGACAGCACCAACCTGCCCGTCTTTAAGAAGTTCATGAACACCGTTCTTGCGGGCACCGAGCGCGAGGAATTCCAGACCGGAACGGCTCCCACGTACAAGAACAATAGCGTCTGGAAGTTCTACGGCACTAGCAACGCCAAGAAGTCGGAGGACAAAGACGACAAAGACGACAAAGACGAGGGAGCAACCACCACGACGACTACCACCACGACGACCGAGACCACGGGTGGCGATACGACCGGCGGCAACGGTACCACCGGCGGAGACGGTACGACCGGCGGCGGCGACGGTAGCGGCGGCGAGGGCGGCTCTCCTACCCCCACCCCTACTCCCACGCCCACACCCGATCCTACGCCTACCCCCGATCCTACGCCCACGCCCGACCCCTCTACGGGCCAGTAAGCGCAAAAAACGACTGACACCAAGGCGCCCGAGCAGCATATACGCTGCTCGGGCGCTTCTTTATTTCGGCAGATACCACAAGATGCCACGACGGCCCCGGCTACAGGACCGATAGAACAACAGGCACTGGTATGCAAAAAGGGCGCTGACCTTTATCAACGCCCTCGGCAATTACCTATAGCAACAAACGGCACAGCAGCAGAGCCGCGCATCCCCTACTTATGAGAGTTACTCAGCTTGTTGATGAGTGCCTCAAGACGCTCGCCGTCCTCGGCCGTCTGTGCAATGACCAAGATCGTGTCGTTGCCGGCAAGCGAGCCAAGCACGTCGGGCAGCTCCGCAGCATCGACAGCTGCGGCAATACCAGAAGCCGTACCGGGCTGCGCCTTGATCATAACCAGATTATCGGTGCGCAGTACGCCAGTAACTAACTCGGAAACCATGCGCTGCAGATGCAAGTCCTCGGCAAGGACATAGATGCCCTCGGGGAGCTTACGCAGTCCCATGTCCGCGATATCGCGCGAAACAGTCGCCTGCGTACAATCGAAGCCCATGGCGCGAAGCTCATCGACCAGCACGCGCTGCGTGCGGACGTCCTTATTGCGCACAATATCTCTAATGGCATCCTGGCGCCCATTGCGTTTTTTAGCCATACAAACCCTCTCTCCAAAAGATGGCGGAGACAATCAATCAGTGATTGAATAGTTTAACGCTATTTGAAGGCTTTTGTGTATAAGAACGCATTTCGAAACAATTCTATGCAAGTTTATTTCGAAATGAGCCGTTTAGGCGGTTTTTGCGCCCGTCCGGTTAAGAAAAGCTGCCAGATGCGTACACATCACGCAGCGCGCGGGCTTGGCGCTGGCGATCGGCCCAAACAACAGACCGAGCCCCCGATGGTTATCCTTGAGCGCGGCGACCATCTGACGGGTTCGAGGCGCATCGAGCATATCACGCATGCGGGCGGAACGCTCGATTGACGAGACCCCATGCGGGCTCAGACACAAATTCTCGATGCAGGCGACCAGTCCGGCAAAGTAGAACTTTTGGCTTGCCAGCTTGAGCCGACCACCGCTGTCTGCTTCCGAGAGTGAGTCCGCAAGCTCGTCGAGCGCTCGAGTGTCATCGGATACCTTGGCATACATGGTGGGATCAAAGGCATCTGTAAGTTTAGGTGCCGCCGTGTGGAAACAAGCATCGCCGCAGCCGGACACGCATCGTGTCTGCGAAAGCGCGCATGCCATAAACCCAACTGTGCGAAACACCTTGTCGCACAAAAGGCATGCCTCAAACAGCGAGCGGCTGTACATCACACCAGAGGTCTGAACGACTAGGCCGCCTAAAATCAACTGAGGCAGCCCGGCCACCATCGAAGATTTGCTATCAATGGAAATATGAGCAGCATCCAAGACGCGCGAATGGCGCTCTCGATGTGCATCATAGCGGTCGAGCGACACCGTGGGGAGCACTATGTCTGCCGTAGTATCGCACGCGATATTGACCATCTTGGAAAGGGACTGCGGAGCAAACCACTCATCGGCGTTCATAGCGATGATTTGAGAGCCGCGCGAGGCAGCAAAACCGGCACGAAGACAAGCGCCGCGCTTCGCGTCCTCGACGTCAATCAAATCAATATGAATGTCCCTGTCGGCAGCAACTTGAAGCGAATGGCGCACACCGGGCGCAGCATCGCGACAGACAACGACAATCTGCAAATCGTAGAGGTCTTGGTTCTGGATACTCTCGAGCGCACGCATCGCATAGCTGGGCGAACCTTCTACCACAAGGATCACCGAAAGTCGCGGATGCGAGCCACGTCGAACCAAGTTATCCGTCCTCTCGACAGCAGTGAATCAAACTGTCGTTCATGGTACACCCCGGCAATAAAAGCAATGAGACACCGGTTGTATTGCACGCCAAGAACAGATGTTGCACACGCGCAGCCCACAGATGACAGGTGCCGACGCACGACGCGCCGAGCCCTCCCCTAGTCGAGCACGACAAGCTCGGCGGGATCGTAATCCACGCCCATAAACGTAAGGCCGCAGGCAGGAGCCGTGGGGCCCGCAGCGGTACGGTCGCAAGCATCGATGACCTCGCGCATCCACTCGGGTTCACGGCGATGCATGCCAATCTCGACAAGCGTGCCCACGATCGTGCGGACCATCGAATGCAGAAACGCATTGCCCTCGATGGTAAACGTCAGGATGTCCTCGCCAAACGCAACCTCATGGCCAAACTCGGCACGCATCACGCAGCGATGCGTGGGCTTGCCAACGGCAGACGCCACCTTGCAAAAGCTCTTGAAGTCCTGCTCGCCCAGCAGCGCGGGACAGGCCGCAGACATCGCCTCAACATCCAATGGGTAGCGGTGCCACCACACGGCACCGCGCGAAAGCACAGGGCGCGCGTCGCGATCGGCAATACGGTACGTATACGTACGGGAACGCGCATCAAAGCGTGCAGAAAAGCCTTTACGGGCCTTGTAGACCTCGTTTATGGCGATATCTTTGGGCAGGAGGGCATCCATAGCCCTCAGCCACCTACGGCGCGTCAAAGCCAACTCAGCGTCCGTTACGGGCACGCTGATGAACTGTGCCACCGCATGCACGCCGGCATCGGTACGCCCCGCACACGTCAGGTCGATCGGGCGGCGCAGGAGCGTCTCGATAGCGCGGCGCAACTCGCCCGCAACCGTCGTCTGACCGGGCTGCTCGGCAAAGCCGCTGTAGGACGAGCCATCGTAGGCCACGCGGAAAACGAGCGTGGCATCGAGCTCAGGAATCGAATTGAAATCAGACGGCGCGGTCATGGGCGCTCCCAACAAACAGGCAATGGCATTTCGACAAAAAAAGAGGGGTACGCGAACGTACCCCTCGAATATAGCCTATGCAGACGGATTGTCTACTCAGCGGTCTCCTCAGCAGGAGCCTCCTCGGCAGCCTCGACCTTCTTGGGAGCAGCGGCCTTCTTGGGGGCCGGAGCAGCCTTCTTGGCCTTAGGCGTGCAAGGCTCGGTGACGAGCTCCATGATAACGATGGGAGCGTTGTCGCCCTTGCGGTTACCGAGCTTCATGATGCGGGTGTAACCGCCGTTGCGGTCCTGCCACATACCCTGGGCAGCCTTGTCGAAAATCTCGGCAACGAGCTGCTTATCGCCGAGCTTGGCGATAGCCAGACGACGAGAGTGCAGGTCGCCCTTCTTGGCCCAGGTGATGATCGGATCGACGACCGAACGCAGCGCCTTAGCGCGGGTCTCGGTGGTCTTGATGCGGTCGTTCTCGAAGAGGGCCTTAGCAAGGCTCTTCTTCATGGCCTTGGTGTGGCTCGCATCGGTGCCGAGCTTCAGGCCCTTCTTAACGTTGTGACGCATGGTCTAGTTTCTCCTCAAATATGCGAAGCATTAAGCCTTCAGGCTCAGGCCCATGGACTCAAGCTTGTCCTTCACTTCCTCGATCGACTTAACACCGAAGTTACGGATGTTGAGCAGATCGTTCTCCGAGAACTCAACGAGCTGACGGACCGAGTGAATGCTGGCGCGCTTAAGGCAGTTGTAGGAACGGACGGAAAGGTCCAAATCCTCGATTTGCTTGTCCAGCTCGGCGTTGTCGTTGGTGACCTCGGGAGCGAAGATCGAAGCCTCCTCCTCGACCTCGGGGGTCTCGGCAAGGTTCATAAAGGCGGCCATATGCTGGTTGATGATATTGGCAGCCTGGACCACGGCGTCGCGCGGGGCGATGGAGC
>CABUUE010000098.1 GCA_902494685.1 uncultured Collinsella sp. | reverse complement strand
CGGGCGCCGCGCACGGGGCGTGCCGAGAGCAGGCCCTCGAGATTCTTGGCAAAGACATTGATGGCCTCGGTCTGCGCGCGGACGGTGAGTTTGGCGCGGGCCTCGCGCTCCAGCGAGGGGGCCATGAGGCGCTTGTAACCGTCAGCGATGGCGGCATCGAAGATGGGAGCAAACACGCCCTGGCGTCGGGGCCAACGGCTGCCGAGGCGTGCCGTGGCGGCAGCGCCGTCGACGTTCACGCGCACGCGGAGCTTGCCCTCGCGCTCACCGCGGTCGATAGCCAGCACGCGGTGGTTGGGTATACGGCGCAGCGGCTCGTCAAAGTTGTAGTAGGGCTCGTAGGGGGTCTTCTCGGTGGGGTCGGTGGCCTCGACGACGATGTCGGCGGTGTTTTGCGTAAAGGCGCGCAGATCGGCGACGTTCTCCGGGTCCTCGGCTACCGTCTCGGCCACGATGTCGGCGGCGCCGGCGAGCGCCTTTTCGGGCGTGTCGAAGCCGGCCTCCTCATTGACGTATGCTGCGGCGGCGTCGAGCGCACTGCCCTTGGCCGAGGCCTGCATAATGATCATGTTGGCAAGCGGCTCCAGGCCTGCCTCGCGGGCCTTCTGCGCGCGGGTCATGCGCTTTTTGCGGTAGGGCTTGTAGAGGTCCTCGACACGCTGGAGCTGCGTGGCCTCGCGAATCTGCTGCTCGAGCTCGGGCGTGAGCTTGCCCTGGGCGTCGATGAGCAGAATGACGTCCTCTTTGCGCTGTTCAAGATTGCGCAGGTAGGACAGGCGCTCGTCGAGTGCGCGCAGGGCGACGTCGTCCATGCCGCCCGTGGCTTCCTTGCGGTAGCGCGAGATAAAGGGAATGGTGTTGCCCTCGTCGATGAGCTTGACGGCCGCCTCGATGTTGGCGGCCTTAAGATTGAGCTCGCGGGCGAGCTGGGCGATAAGATCCATGGGACTCCTTGCGTTTAAGGTGCGTTTGCAGCACAGGGCTACCAAGGATACCACCCGTTTCAAAAGACTGTTTTGGGCCCTCGCCACGAAAACGACCTATCTACTACGTTTGAACCGTATGGGTCGACCATCCCCCGGTTTTCAGAAAATACGCAAGCCGTCTACCTGTGCTTTTGATTTTAGGAAATATGGCATGGTTGAGGGTGATTGGCTAAACGTAGTAGATAGGCCCATTTCGTGGCGAACGAATCAGGCTGAGGTGCAAAATGGCCCCCGTCTCAGAAAAATCGTCGGCAAGGTAGCAAAATGCCCCGCGGGCAGGAGGCTGCTCGCGGGGCAAAGAAGAGGGGCTTATTGGTGACGGACCGAGGGGTTCGGCATGGGGTTTGCCGCGGTCTGCCCTAAGGCATTACAGCTCGACGAGCTGGCCGGTCTCGGCGGCCTCCTTGATGGCGTTGAGAAGCGTGAGCGTCTTGACGTTGTCGGCGGGGGTTACGACGGGCTCGACCTCGCGGCGGACAACCTTCACAAAGTGCTTGAGCTGCATCTTGTGTGGCAGTGCCGGGTCGACAGCCGGAATCTCCATCTGCAGCGGCTTGTGCCAGTTGGAGGCGCCGTCGTAGGAGAACTGGTGCAGGCGGGGCAGCGACAGGGCGCCCTTAGTGCCGCCGATAAAGTAGGCGTCGGCGTCGAAGGGGCGGTACTGCGGGTCCTCGCGAGCGGTTGCCTCCCAGTTCCAGGGGCTGGCGGTGGCGTCGGAGATGGTCATGCTTGCGAGCGCGCCATCGGCAAAACGGACGTTGACCACGGCGGAGTCCTCGGTCTCAAAACCGCGGGCGGCGCTGGACTGCATACCCTGGACGGCAACGGGCTCGCCCAGCAGGTAGCGGAGCAGGTCGACGTCGTGCACCAGGTTGACCAGGATCGGGCCGGCACCCTTCTTGCGGCGCCACTCGACATCGAAATACTCGTCATTCTTATAGATCATGTAGTGGAAGCTCGAAACAGTAAGCTTGCCCAGCTCGCCGGACTCGATGATCTCCTTGGCCTTGTTGACGAAGGGGTTGTGGCGACGGTGCTGACCCACGAGCACGGGCACGCCGGCGGTCTCGGCCTCGGCGGCGAAGGCCTGGGCATCCTCGAGATCGTTGGAGATCGGCTTTTCGACCAGCGGCACGATGTTGCGCTTCACAGCCTCGCGGGCAACGCCCAGGTGCAGGTCGTTGGGGGTGGCGATAATGACGGCCTCGGGCTTGATCTCGTCCATCATCTGGGCGGGATCGGTGTAAAACGGCACGCCGGCGGCCTCGGCCGTGGCGCGGGCGCCCTCAAAGGCGTCGGCGATGGCGACGAGCTCGGCCTCGGGCTCCTCGGTGACAAAGCGGATGTGGTTGCGGCCCATGGCGCCGGCGCCGATAACGGCAATGCGGACGGGGTTGAGCTCAGACATTTCGACTCCTTAATACTGGTGACCGGTGGAATGCGACAAAGGGGCTGTTCCTTTGTCGCATCGGTAAAACTAGGCGGACTTCTTCTTGCTGTCGGAGACCATCATGTAGACGGTGAGCACGACGGCGATGGCGGCGATCACAATGGCGCCGTAGAAGGACTGCTGGTAGGCGGCGCTGCCGGCCTCGGCGTGATACAGCACGGCGGTGATGGGCTGGCTGATCCAGGTGGAAGCGGCATAACCCAAAAACATGATGCCGTAGTTGACGCCGATGTTGCTGGTGCCAAAGGCGCCACCGGTGAGCGGTGGGTAGATGACGAGCAAAGCGCCAAAGCTAAAGCCGAGCAGGGCGAGCGCCACAAAGAACATGCTCTGCGTAAAGCTCATCGACATGATGACGAGTGCGATGATGGTGACGACAAGGCTGATGAGCAGCGACTTATAGGCGCCGAGCTTGTCGATGATCTGGCCAAAGGACAGGCGGCCAACCAAGTTGGCGCAGGTGTTGACGGAGACCACCACACCGCCGAGGGCGACGGCCGCGGCGCTCGTGGGGTCGGCGAAGAGCTGGACGGCGGCGATGGAGGCAACCTTGCCCACGAGCAGGGTGCCCGCGGTGGCGGCAAAGGCGAAGGTGACGATGAGGACCCAGAAGCGCGGGGTCTTGACCATCTCGCCCGGGTTGAGGTCACCGAAGGTGCCGGCGTGCGCGCCGCCCTTGGGGGCCTCGAAGCCCTCGGGCAGCCAACCTGCCTCGGGGGCCTTCAGGAACAGGGCGGAGGCGGCGATCGTCACAAAGAAGATGACGCCGAGCGCCTTAAGGGCGCCGAAGATGCCCAGGCTCGGGATGAGCAGCGAGGCGAGCACCGGGGACAGCACAGCGGGGCCGGCGGTCGAAGCGGCGAGCGTAATGCCGGAGGCGAGACCCTTCTTGTCGATGAACCACTTCTGACCCGTGGTGAGCGCCGGGTTGTAGCCCAGGCCGTTGCCAACGGCGGCGACGAGTGAGAACCACAGGTAGAACTGCCATGGCTCGGTGACGGTGCCGGACATGAACCAGCCCACGCCGTAGCACACGGCGGCGGCGATCACGACGTTGCGCGGGCCGATCTTGTCGGAGATGCGGCCGGCGAAGATGCCCGTCACGGCCATGATGGTCTGAAAGACCGGGAAGGCCCAGGTAAGAGCGCTGGACCACTCGGGGTAGACGGCGAGCAGGTTCTTGCTCACGACGGAATACAGCGCAATGGAGCTGATGAAGAACATGGTGACGCACGCGGCGGAAAGCACGACGGCGCGACCCTTGTTGGAGTTGGTGGAAGCCATTGGACTCTTTCTAATCGATACGGGGGAGGAACGGGCGTGTCCGCGGGCCTCCCTGTTAGGTTGGTTTACTGGTCAGTCGGCTTGGCGACGCCGGACTCATCGGACCAGAGCTCGACACCCTTGTTCTTAAGGTAGTTGTCGGCATAGACGCGACGGCCGCCGGGCTTGGCGGTGAGGTCGCCCATCATGTTGGAGAAGCCGCCGTCGACCTTGATGGCGTCGCCGGTGGTAAAGTCCGAGCGCTTGGACGCCAGGAACATGACGGCGTTGGCGATATCGCTGACCTCGCCGATGCGGCGCGTGGCGATCAGGCGGCTGCGGCTCTTTTCGACCTCGGGGTCGGCGTAGAAGTTGGCCGACATCGGGGTCTTAACGAAGCAGGGCTCGACGCAGTTGGAGCGCACGCCGTAGGGGCCCCATTCGGCGGCGAGCATCTTGGACATCATGTTGACGCCGGCCTTGGTGGAGCTGTACACGCCCGAGAACGTCTCGGGAGAGTGGCTGGCGACGGTCGAGATGTGCACCAGGCGACCCTGGCCGGCCTTGATCATCTCGCGACCAAAGCGCTGCGAGGTGATGAAGTAGCCGGTGAGGTTGACGTTGATGACCTCGTTCCAGTCGGAGAGCGGCAGGTCCTCCATGGCGGCGAAGCGCAGGATACCGGCGGTGTTGACGAGGACGTCGACACGGCCGAAGTTGGCGATGGTGGCATCGACGGCGGCCTGAACCTCGGCCTCGTCGGTGGCGTTCATCTTGTAGCCCTCGGCGTGGATGCCAAACTCGGCGGCGAGGTCGGCGGCTGCGGCCTTGACCTTTTCCTCGTCCAGATCGAGCAGGACGACGTTGGCGCCGTTGCGGGCGAACTCGCGGCAAATCTCGACGCCCATACCGCCGAGTGCGCCGGTCACGGCGCAAACATCGCCCTCGAGCTTAAGCCAATTGCTCATAGGAACTTCCCTTCTTGTGCCTCCCGGTGGGCCGTTCCCATTAATCGACCCACGTGGTTTTCGCAGGTTATCGTATGCTTTGCATTTGCGCAGGTGAATTGCATATTTGTTAGAATAGCGTTAACCGTAGGTTTACACTGTGCGATGCAGTTTATGTTCAATTGAGCGCGTGACCTGCGAAAACAACTCCCTGTGGCGCTATGTGGCCACGGGCGCGAAAACGGGAGATTGACGTGTACGATCGACGACTTGAGGCCATATCGGCCGCCGCGGAGCTGGGAAGCTTCTCGCGTGCGGCGGCAAAATTGCGCGTGTCGACTCCGGCGCTCGTCAAGCAGGTGTCGGGTTTCGAGGCCGAGTTCGGCATCACGCTGTTCGAACGCTCGCACTCGGGCGTCAAGGTGACGCCGGCCGGCGCGCTGCTGGTGGACGACGCGCGCTCGATCATGCGCCAGTCCGAGGATGCGTTGCGCCGTGCTCGACGCGCCGCGGGCGATGGCGGTGCTGTGCGCCTGGGCGTGTCGATGATGTGCCCAGGGCGCCAAACGCTGTCGATGTGGTCGGGCATCCACGATCTGGAACCGTCGTTGCGATTTGAAATCGTGCCGGTGAGCGACCTCTATGACGAGCGCGAATCCGTCATGCGCAGCTTGGGCCGCGAGGTCGATGTGGTGCAGTCGAGTTTTTCTACCCCACGCTGGGGTGATGCCTGCCAAAAGCTCCGCATTGTCAACGTGCCGTTTTATATCGACCTGCCGCGCACAAGCCCACTGGCGCGCAAGAGTCGCATTACGGTCGCCGACCTGGAGGGTATGCGTCTGCGCGTACTGCGCCACGGCAACGACGCCATGGACAGCCTGCGCATCGACCTTTTGGCCGACGGCGGCGTGGACGTGATCGACGTGGACAGCTTTGACTTTGCGCTCTTTAATGAGGCCGAGGAAAAGGGCGACGCGGTTCTCACCTGCGGCGCATGGTCGGGCGTGCACCCTGCCTTTGTGGGCGTGCCGTTCCTGTGCGGGCGAGAGGTGCCGGTCTATTTGCACTATCCGCCCGAGCCAACCCTCCAAGTACAAAAATTCGTCAACGCCATGGCTCAACTCCTCAAGTAGCTCATCTGGGACGGGACTTTTTTGACTCCTTACAAAATGAGGCCCTGACCAAACGGCCAGGGCCTCACCACTTCATTTTTTGCTGCGAGAAAAGACTGCGCGCAGGAGTTCCCCGAGGGAGACGGGGTGTTTGCTCCG
>CABUUE010000097.1 GCA_902494685.1 uncultured Collinsella sp. | reverse complement strand
CCAATGACTAGGCCGCTTGCCTGCGATTTTTGACCGTTGGGCGGGCTTGCCGCCCTTGCCGCAAAAACGTTTTTGCATATCGGGTACAACGGGCTTTACGTGAGTAAAGTGCGCGTCGCGTCAACGTGTCGCGTTTTTAAAGGAGGCCCCATGCCTGGTGTTACCCCTGCAGAAGTTTTGTCCAACTTTGGCATTACACTGGTCGAAGATCCCGCCGAGAACCAGCCTCGTCTGCTGGTCGATCTACCCGCCGCGGAGCTCGTCGAGCATGCCATCCGCCGCGAAGAAGGCCGCATGGCATCCAACGGCGCGCTGGTGATCGAGACGGGGGAGCGTACCGGCCGTTCCCCCAATGACCGCTTTATCGTTGACACCTCCGATGTTCACGACAAGATTGCCTGGGGCGCCGTCAACCGCTCGCTGTCCGTCGAGAGCTATGAGGCCATCAAGGCCGGCATCGTCGACTATCTCAACGAGCGCGACGTGTTCGTCACGCGCGGCATGGCGGGCGCTGACCGCAACCACACGCGTCGCCTGCTTGTTGCCTGCGAGCGTGCCAGCCAGGCACTCTTCATTAAGCAAATGCTCGCCCGTCCGCTCGCCCGCGAAATCGCGCGCACCGGCGAGCCCGACTTCTGCGTGCTCGCAGCGCCCGGTTACCAGTGCGATCCTGCCATCAAGGGCCTCAACTCCAGCGCCGCCGTGGTCATCAACTTCCAGGAGCGCGTGATTTTGGTCGCGGGTACCGGCTACTCCGGCGAAATCAAAAAGTCCATCTTCAGTGTCATGAACTACCTGCTACCTGTCGAGGACGACGTGCTGCCCATGCATTGCTCGGCCAGCATGGATCCCGTCACGCACGAGACTGCCGTGTTCTTTGGCCTGTCCGGCACCGGCAAGACCACGCTTTCGGCCAATCCCACGCGCCTGCTGATCGGCGACGACGAGCACGGTTGGTCCGACATGGGCATCTTCAACATCGAGGGTGGCTGCTACGCCAAATGCGAGGGCCTGGACGCCTTCCACGAGCCCGAGATCTTCAACGCCGTCCGTTTTGGCGCCATTTGCGAAAACGTGGTGCTCGACGAGAACCGCAAGCCCAACTACGACGACATCTCGATCACGCACAACACGCGCGTGGCCTATCCCGTGGAGCACATTCCTAACGCGTGGACTAAGGGCATGGGCACCACTCCGAGTGTCGTGCTGTTCCTGACTTGCGACGCTTTTGGCGTGCTGCCGCCCATCTCACGCCTGACGGCCGATGCCGCCATGTACCACTTTGTGACGGGCTTTACGGCTAAGATTCCCGGCACCGAGGTCGGCGTCACCGAGCCCACGCCCACGTTCTCTTCGCTGTTCGGCGAGCCGTTTATGCCGCTCGACCCCATGGTTTACGCCAAGATGCTCGGCGAGCGCATTGCAGACGGCCGCACGCGTGTGTACCTGGTCAACACCGGCTGGATCGGCGGCGGCTACGGCGTGGGTCATCGCATCGAGCTGGCCTACACGCGCTCGCTGGTCGCGCGCGCCCTCGACGGCACCATCGAGGACAGCGAGTTCGTGCACGACGACATCTTTAACGTCGACATTCCCACGACGTGCCACGGCGTGCCCGATGGCATCCTGGTGCCGCGCCAATACTGGCAGAGCACCGCGCGCTACGACGATGCCGCGCACAACCTGGCCGTGATGTTCGAGGAGAACTTCGAGAAGAAGTACTCGCACCTGCCCGAGTCCGTCAAAGCCGCCGGCCCGCACGCCCAGGTGTCCGCCGAGGCCCGTCATCGCGGCCGCGGCCTGCTGGGACTCCGCCACTAGCTTCGCCGTGAGTCCATATCCACCACAAAGGGGACAGGCACCTTTGTGGTGGTTTTGCTCGTGTGGATGACTCGGGTTACAATACGCCTGACATATCGTCCCCTTCTCCGGATGGGGACAGCGCAAGCGTTCTTGTGACGGCACCGTAGGACTTTGAAGGTGGCCGTTGTAAGGGCGCTTTTTGTTTAGGCGCCCTCACTCGGGCGCGCATAATGAAGGGAGAGCGTATGAAGAGCTTTATTGCCGAGGATTCATTCTGGGAGCTGTTTCCGCAAGCAGCGGTCGGTGTTGTGGTCGTGGAGGGCATGAAGCCCACGGCTCAGATTCCTCAAGAGGACGTGGATGCGATTGCGGCGTTGCTCGACCGCGCCAATATCGATGCGGAGCGTCATCTGACCAGCGACACTATCAGCGAGAACGCACCGGTCAAGGCATGGCGCGAGGCCTATCGTCTGTTCAAGACCAAGAAAGGCGCGCGCTGTTCGATCGAGAACTTGCTCAAACGCGTGCTCAAAGGCAAGCCGGTGGGCCACATTACGCCCGCGGTGGATATTTACAACACGGTGTCGCTGACCTACGCGCTGCCCGTGGGAGGCGAGGATTTGCATGCGATCGAGGGAGACCTTCGCTTGAAGGTGACCGACGGTGGCGATGCGTTCTTGCCGCTTGGCGAGGAAGCAGATGACCCGACGCTGCCCGGCGAGCTCGCCTACATCGATGATGCGGGTGCCGTGTGCCGCTGCTGGAATTGGCGCGACGGCGTTCGAACGGCCCTGTCCGACGATTCGGCCGATGCGTTCCTGGCGATTGAGTGTGTAGAGCCCGAGCGGATGGGGGATTGCCAGGCCGCGATCGATCGCTTGGCCGAGCTGCTCGAGCGCTATCTGGGAGCGACGGTTGTCGTTAAGACGCTTGTGACCCGCGACAATCCCTGTGTGGAGCTGTAGCGGCGTCTGCGGATCATGTTCGCCGGTCAAAACCACCACAAAGGTGCCTGTCCCCTTTGTGGTGGTTTTTATGTTGATGGGTTAACAAATGGGGTATTTGGGTACGGGTGTCGCCTTATGCGACTAAGATGTTTACCCGTAAGCATTATGCAAGCGAAAGGCGGTCGTCTCCCATGCAGCAGAACGACGAGACACGTTTCGAGGACTTTGTCGGACTGATCAGTGGGCTCTACAAGGAGATCCAGCGCATTAAGACATCCGAGGGCGCAAGGCTGGGCCTCAAGGGCTCCGACGTGATGTGCCTGTACTATCTTGAGCGCAGCAAGGACGGCCTGACTGGCGCTGACCTGGCTCGCATGGCAGGCGTGACCCGCGCCGCCGTCTCGCGTACGCTCGCGCATCTGGAGGAGGGCGGCTACGTCGAGGTCGATGATTCGGGCGATGCCGCCGTTAAGTATCGTGCTCCGGTGCGCCTGACCGCTCTGGGCGGCGAGAGCATGAGCGAGGCGGACCGCATCATTCGCGAGGTGCTCGATACCACCGGTAAGGCTATGGGTGTGGAGCAGCGCGAGCAGATGTATGCGTCGCTGCGTACGATTCTCAACACCCTACGCGAGATCTAAGGTCGCCAAGGCTTTTGCTTCCAATTAACAACTGCATAGTCCTGTTTGAGCGCGTATACCGTGCTGGGGCCTTGCTGTCAAAATTCCCTGCGCGGGACCTGCGCAAGAAAGGATTCGCTATGTCCGTCCGTATTATTACCGATTCCGCAAGCGATATGTCACCGGCCGAGCACCCAGCATTGGCCGTTTTGCCACTGTCCGTCACCTTTGGCACCGATGTGCACATGGATGGCATCGACATCGATCACCAGCGCTTTTACGAGATGCTCGTGGAGCGCGATGAGCTGCCCAAGACCGGCCAGGTCAACCCGTACGCGTTTTCGCAGGCGATTGCCAAGGTTCGTGAAGCCGGCGATGAGGCTGTGATTATTACCGTGGGCGCTAAGCTTTCGGGCACCAATCAGAGTGCCCGTACCGCACTTGCCGAGGCGCCGGGCGGCGACGTGTACGTGGTGGATAGCAACAACGTCACTCTGGGTGAGCGTGTCCTGGTCGAGTATGCCCTGCGCCTGGTGGACGAGGGCCGTAGTGCGGCCCAGATCGCGGCGGCCGTCGAGGCCGTGCGCGACCGTGTGGTGGTTATCGGTCTGCTCGAGACGCTGGAGTACTTGGTGCGCGGCGGTCGCCTGTCTGCTGCTGCGGGCGCTGTGGGCACGCTACTCAACGTTAAACCCGTGGTGGCCGCCGAGGACGGCCTGATCGTGCAGCTGGGCAAGGCGCGCGGTTCCAAGAACGGCCGTAATCTGCTCAACCAGAAGGTCGAAAAGGCGGGCGGCGTCGACTTTTCGATGCCGCTGGCGCTGGGCTATACGGGCCTTTCGGATGCGGTGCTCAAGAAGTACATCGAGGACAGCGCCGCGCTGTGGGCTGGACACACCGAGAGCGAGCTGCCCATCCATACCATTGGCGCCACCATCGGCACCCACGTGGGCCCCGGCGCCGTAGCCGTAGCCTTTTTCCGCCCCGCCAACTAGCTTTCCGGTCAAAACCACCACAAAGGGGACAGGCACCTTTGTGGTGGTTTATGCTTTTTCGGGTGGAAAGGAGCGCGAAATGGCGTCTGAGGGCTTTTTTGAGCGGGTGTACGAGGTGGTCGAGCAGATTCCCGAGGGGATGGTCGCCACGTACGGACAGGTGGCGCTGCTCGCCGGTCGTCCGCGAAGCGCACGCTATGTGGGCTATGCGCTGCACAGCAATCCGCGCCCTGGTCAGATTCCCTGCCATCGTGTGGTGTTTGCCGATGGCCGCATTTGCGAGGGCTTTGCCTTTGGCGGTCCCGATGCTCAACGTGAGCTTTTGCTAGGGGAGGGTGTGGCGTTTAAGGACGACATGCACGTCGACTTGGCCACCTGTCGCTGGCCAGCAGGGCTCTAGCGGCCCTACCGTGGCCAAAACCACCACAAAGGTGCCTGTCCCCTTTGTGGTGGTTTTCCGTTGCAGGTTTACCGGAGCTAACTTATGGAGAAGGTATGGCGGCGCATATTGACGCTAGAAAGTAAACCTCGGTGAACTATATTGGTTTCAGCAACGGAGCAGGCAATAGGCGATGAAAAAGCCTGCCCTGTTGAGTTTGATTCGCATTCCTCCCCTCTGTGCGATTCAACGGTGTACTTCGGGAACAGGCCCGCTGGCAACTTACTGCCAGCGGGCCTGTTCCTGTTTGTCGGGGGAGTGCGATGGGTGGATCCGAAGCGGTCCGGCTCCAAAAAAAGGCGGACGCCGTAGCGCCCGCCCTAAAGCAATCGAAAGCTCAAGCCAGCAAATCGGTCTAGTACACCATGCCCATGGCGTCCTGAACCTCGGCCAGGGTCTGCTCGGCGATCTCGTTGGCGCGGCGATTGCCCTCGTGCAGCACGTCCTTGACGTAATCCAGGTCGTTCTCGTAGCGCTGGCGACGCTCACGGATCGGGGCGAAGTATTCGTTGACGGCCTCGGTCACGTACTTCTTGAGCTGGCCGGAGCCGCCCATGCCGATCTCCTCGGCAATCTCGACCTCGGAACGACCAGTGCAGATGGCAGCCGTCGAAAGTAGGCCGGACACGCCGGGGCGGTTCTCGGGATCAAACGTGATCATGCGCTCGGAGTCGGTCTGGCTCTTCTTGATGCGCTTGGCCGTCTCCTCGGCGGTCATCGAAATATTGATGGCGTTGCCGTAGCTCTTGCTCATCTTGCGACCGTCAAGGCCGGGCAGCAGCGGGGTCTCGGACAGCAGCGCCTCGACCTCGGGAAATACCTTGCCGTAACGGTTGTTAAAGCGGCGAGCGATGGTGCGGGTAAGCTCGATGTGCGGCAGCTGGTCGCGACCGACGGGCACGACGTTGCCCTTGCAGAACAGAATGTCGCAGGCCTGGTGCACCGGGTAGGTGAGCAGAAGGCCGGTGAGCTCGTGGCCCGAGGCCTCCATCTCGGCCTTGACCGTGGGGTTGCGCGCCAGCTCGGCCTCGGACACCAGCGACAGGAACGGCAGCATGAGCTGGTTTGCGGCGGGCACGGCGGAGTGCGCGTAGATCATGGTCTTGTCGGGGTCGATGCCGCAGGCAAGGTAGTCCATGACCATGTTGTACACGTTGTCCTGGATATGCTCGGTGGTG
>CABUUE010000096.1 GCA_902494685.1 uncultured Collinsella sp. | reverse complement strand
GATTGGGGAACTAAGCCCTCGTCCCTCCCAAGTTGACCTTCTCGAGGTCGTCGCCCTTGTGGCGTTAGGACTGCGAATTTGGGATGGGAGGGTTACTTGGTTGTTAGGGTTAACAGGTCGTTGGGGGTTTTGAGGTTGTAGGTGGCATTTGGGAATCTTGGTGTGATCCCCATGCTGCTCTGGCAAAACTGACCCCTGCTGAAGTTGCGCATTGTTCGTCGTAGACGGTGTCGCCAACGTAGACGACGTTGCCAGGATTCGCGCCCGCACGTCGGAGATATTCGAGCATGGGTGCGGGCGCGGGTTTATGTTCGGTTGTGTCTTCGACAAGGATGATGTGCTCAAAATACTTATCGAAGCCAAGGGGTGCAATTTCTTCTGTGTATTCGTCGCGCGCACGTGAGGAGACGATGCCAAGTTTGCAGCCGTTGTCGGAGAGTGTTGCGATAACTTCGTGCAAGCCGGGAAACACGCTGATGGTGCTTTTAAAGCTGGCGGCAACTTGGCACCAGCGATCCAGCGTTGCCTGTGAGTAGATTCCAAGTTTCTCAAGGGCATCCTTGCCGGGTATGCCGAGGGCAAATTCAAGCTCGTGTCGGGGGAGCGTTTTGCCGGTCTCTTCTTGGACAATCTGGACAAGCGATGATAGAACGCTTTCTTCTGTATCTGCCAATGTCCCATCAACGTCAAATACGATATGGTCAAAGTGCTTCATATGGTTGCTCCTCTCTGTTGTTTGCCTGCAAGTTTGATGCGGTGACAGAAGAAAGGCTAGCGGGATTTCTGCCTGGTGCTATCGAGATTCTGCCTCGCTGCTCGATAGCTCGAAGGAGTGCACCCCATTTGTTCTTTAAATACCTGGCCAAGATGGCTTGCTGTCGCAAAGCCGCATTGGCGCGCGACTGTCTGGACCGTTCGCGTGGTGTGTGCCAAAAGTTCGCAAGCACGATTTACGCGGTATGCGCGCAGATATGCCGCCGGGGTCGTTCCTGCGCAAGCTTCGATAATGCGGTAACACTCTCTTTCGCTTACGCCGGCTGCAGATGCCATCTGGGGCACATCTATAGCGGCTGCATAGTTTGCGCGGATATAGTCCAGGATTGCCTTGAACTGTACGTCGCGGTTGGTCATCCAAGAGGCGTTGTCGGAGGAAAAGAGCGGTTCGGCCTTGGCGTAAATCTGAATCCAGAGCTCTGACAAGCTATTCCGAAGCGCCATCTCGTTCTGCGGCCGTTGAAGGTCGTGGCTAAAGGAGCTCTTCAGCAAATCGATAAAGGGCATATCGTCGGGGTTGGTGGGCGACCATTTGAGCACATCGACGCCTCGACATTGCAGCAAAGGATTGATATAGCGCTTTTGGAGGCGTCCCGCGGGATCGCCGAGCATCGACGGCTGAAAGATATGCAGCATTTGAATGGCTGGCGCCGAATTGGGTGATTGCAGCGTGCTGTGCAAAACGCCGCCGTTGATAAAGCCGGCGGACCCTTCCTCAAAGCGTACGTGCTCATGAGCCGCGCGCGTTCGATAGTCAATCGCTCCCTGCTCCATGTAGAAAAGCTCAACTTCGGAATGCCAGTGCCAGGGGACGGAATTGCCCGGATAGCGAGCGAATTCTGCGCGTTCGGCAATATAGGGCCAGTCTTCGGCGGTCTCGGGAAACGCTTCCTCGCGTCCTCCGCGGTGCAATTCTATGTGATCCATGTTTCGCATGGCATCAGTATAAGGCGCGATGGGCTTAGATTGCTCTTGCCTGTTCGGGGAACGCCTTGTCTAGGGATGCTTGGAGCTTTTCGAACGATGCTCGCAAGTTGTGGCTCTGGTCGGTTGAGCGTTTGGCTTTTGTGGTGGGGGAGTCGAGGAGGCTGTCTCTCTGTGTCGGGGGGAAGGAGAAAAGGTCTGCATGTTTTAGGGATGGCTGCTGTGTTGCGTCATTGGAAGAATGCATGCTTATGCGGCCTCCTCGATGTCCACCAAAAGGTTGCGCACGGGGTGTGCTGCTAGGTCCCGTGCGTTGGCAGTATTATGCCGCGGCTGCTGCAAAGAAGCGCTAAAGAAAGGCTTAACCTGGTTTGGTATTACGATGAAACTGCAGGTCAGAGGTATCGAGTAACACTTTTGAAAGGTTGGGGGCTTAAGGGCTTTCTAAGGTTTGTGGCGCGGATGTGGCTTGCCTGTGTGGGGCGTGTGGACGGCTCGTTCCTAGCGCTGCGGTGCGGCGGCGCGTACTTGTTCGATGACCTTTTCCATCGTGGCGTCGATGCGGTCCTTTTTGAGCTCGCATTCCCAGATGGTTATAGGCGTCCAGCCCATTTGAGTGAGTGCTGCCACGGCAGCGCGGTCGCGCTCGACGTTGCGACGGAACTTTGCCTCCCAAAACTCAACGTTGCGCTTGGGCTGGCTAGGGTTACATTTGGGGCAGCGGTGCCAAAAGCAGCCGTTGACGAAGATGGCGATCTTGCGCCCGGGGAAGGCGATGTCGGGCTTGCCGGGTACCTTCCATTCCAAACGATAGCCCGTAAGGCCCGCGGCCCGCAGGCGCTGACGTACGAGCAGCTCGGGCTTTGTGTTCGCACGCTTGTTGCCCTTCATGGACTTTTTGATGGCGGCGCGACGGCGCACGAGTTCACGCTCGTCGGCGGAAAGGTCCGAGGTGTCGATGCCGTCCAGCAGGCCAGGCTTGGGGCGTTTTTTGCTACGGCGCTTAGGTGCGCGCTTGGGTTTGGTGGCGGGCTCGTCGGTCGTGGTGGCCTCGGCGTCGTTGGCAGTGCCGTTGGCCTCAAGCCGATCTTCCTTCAACTCAATCAGAGCATCGATAAGCCCTTTGTCGGCGGGCATCCACTCAACCGTGGCAAGCGAGGTGCGCGGAATCCAGCGGATATCGAGTTGACGGTCGTGCTTCTGAGGCTCATCGGATTCATCGGCCAGCGAGCAGTAGTAGCACTCCATGGAGAGATGGAAATCGGGGTAGTCGTACTCAACGGTATAGAAATCGCGCAGGTTGGTGACTTTTACCTGCAGCTCTTCCATGAGCTCGCGGCGCACGGCGTCTTCGGGTGTCTCGCCGCGCATGAGCTTGCCGCCGGGGAACTCCCAAAGTCCCTGCATGTCGCCGTAGCCGCGCTGCACGGCAAGCAGCTCGTCAGATCCTTCCTTGCGAATGATCCCAGCGGCAACATGAACAGTCTTCAACAGGAGTCCTCTCTCAACATCAACACGCGGCAGGGTAGCTACCCGTACCTTACACAACGGTAAGGCAAGCGTAAGTCATATCGATGGTAGCCGACTCGTCTTCTTGCGACTATAGATGCCGTAGACTAATTGCAAGAAAGGACTCGGTATGCAAACCACGCACATGGCGACCCCGGTACTGGAGGTCGCGCATCTCGAAAAGGTATACGGAGCGCTAGGCAACGTGACCCGCGCGCTCAACGATGTCAACTTTACGGTCAACCGCGGCGAATTCGTGGGCATCATGGGCGCTTCGGGCTCGGGCAAGTCGACGTTGCTCAACTGCGTTTCGACCATCGATAGCGCCACGAGCGGCACGATCCGCATCAACGGGCAGGACGTGACGCGCATGAAGCAGGCTAAGCTTTCGCAGTTCCGCCGCGAGGAGCTCGGCTTTATCTTCCAGGACTCCAACCTGCTCGATACGCTCACGGCACGCGAGAACATCGCCCTGCCGCTCACCATCGCCCGCACAAACTCGGCAGAGATCTCAACCCGCGTGCAGGATGTGGCAGCGCGCCTCTCCATCAGTCAGGTGCTCGACAAGTATCCCTACCAGATGTCCGGCGGTCAGCAGCAGCGCGTTGCCGCGGCTCGCGCGCTCGTAACCGATCCCACCATGATCATGGCCGACGAGCCCACCGGCGCCCTCGATTCCAAGAGCGCCCGCCTGCTGCTCGAGAGCCTGGAGGCCCTCAATCGCCGCCTGCGCGCCACCGTGCTCATGGTCACGCATGACAGCTTTGCTGCCAGCTACACGAGCCGCGTGTTGTTTATCCGCGACGGCAAGATCTTCACCGAGCTGCGCCGTGGCGACACCGACCGCCGAGAGTTCTTCGACCGCATTATGGAGGTCGTTGCCATGATGGGCGGTGAGGGCTCCGATGCTCTGTAAACTCGCTTGGGGCAACGTCCGCCGCGCCGGCCGCGACTACCTCGTCTACCTTTTGACGCTCACCTTGGGCGTCACGGTCTTCTATGCCTTTAACACCATCTCGATGCAGGTCGACATCGCCGGAATCGATGAAGAGGGCTTGGCGCAGGTTATGGGCAGCATGCTCGGCGACCTGACGTACTTTTTGGCCGGTGTCATGGCCTTTTTGATGGTGTACGCCAATAACTTCATCATGAAACGCCGCAAGAAGGAGTTTGGCCTGTACCAGGTGCTCGGCATGGGGCGCGGGCGCGTCGCCACGATCATGGCGCTCGAGACGGTGATCGTCTCGGTCGGCGCCTTTGTCGCCGGCATTGTGCTGGGCGTGGGACTCTCCCAGCTCATGACGTTCTTTACGGCCTCGCTCTTTATGACACAGATCGCCAATTTCCACTTCTTTTTCTCGGTGCATGCGTTCAGCCTGACCCTTGCCTGCATGCTCGTGATGTTTGTGCTCACGCTACTGCTGAACCTTCGCGCCGTGCGTCGTACCAAACTCATCGAGCTTATGGGTGCCGAGCGTCGCAACGAGAGCATCAAGACACGCAACCCCTGGATCGCGATTGCCATTTTTGCCGTGGGCGTGGTGCTTGTGGGCGTGGCCTATTACCGTCTGCTACGTGATGGGTTCCCGCTAACCGCGACGGACAGCAAGCTGCAAGAGGCCATGAACCAGTTTGGTATTACGACCGCTATGGTTACCGTGGGCACCTTTGCCCTGTTCTGGGGACTCTCGGGCATGCTCATCAAGCTGCTGCAGAGCCTGCGCGGCGTGTATTGGCGCGGTCTCAACATGTTTACCGTGCGCCAGCTTGCGGCCAAGGTCAACACGGTGTGCTTTTCGATGGGCGTCATCGCGATGCTCCTGTTTTTGGCCATCACCTCGGTGACGTGCGGTATGTCAATTGCCAACGTGATGAACGAAAACCTGGAGCGCTACAACCCTGTTGACGTGTCTCAGACGTATGTCTATTACACGCCCGATACGCTCGACTACTACAAAGGGTACAAAGGGTATGTCAATCCGTCTGAGGCCGATCGCATGGTGTTGGCCGATACAACGGTCGATTTGTACCCTGCATGGCACGGCAAGGGCAAGTCGGCGGACAACAACGACGGGACCGGCAAGAAGGTCGATATCGCCGATGTTGCCGGTGAGCATGTGCAGATCGATTCGTATCTGAGTTACCCATTTGGCGGCTCGAATCCTTCGGTGACCCCAAGTGAGATGTGCAAGACCATGGGCGAAAAGCTTCCCAAGGCATTCGGGGGTAGCAATGCCGATACGATGGGTCTGTTTGTGACGCCGGCGAGCCAGTACAACAAACTGCGTCAGATGATGGGCGAGGAGCCGGTGCACATCGGTCACGACCAGTATCTGCTCACATGTGATATGGGCGGCGAGCTGGTCGACCTGTACACCAAGTATATGGCTGGCGGCCATGCCCTTACCTTGGGCGGGCATACGCTCAAGCCCGCAACCGATAAGTCGGACGAAGATACGGCGGCCATCGCCAACTCGGCGATGGGCAGCAATCCGGGTACCGTCGTCGTTGCCGACGAGCTGTTGTCCCAGCTTAATCTGCAGCCGTATTCCAGTAGCCTGCTCGTTAACTACAAACAGGGGATGGATACGACCGAGGCAGACGAGAGCATTAAACACACTCTGCTCGACAATCTGCTCGTTGACGGCAAGGAGCCGGGGTCGTGGGGAATCTTTATCACACGCTCCGAGATGTACACGCAAGCAGCGCAAATGAACGGTCTTATTAGCTACCTAGCCATCTACATCGGCTTTGTATTGGTCGTTGCATGCACGGCGATTCTGTCGATCCAGCAGCTCTCCAACGTGGCCGACGGCAGCCGCAGCTATCGTGTGCTGGCACAGATCGGCTGCGACGACCGCCAGAT
>CABUUE010000095.1 GCA_902494685.1 uncultured Collinsella sp. | reverse complement strand
GGTGTCGCCGGTTGCCGCGAGCACGCCGGTAGTCTTGGCTTTCGTGGTTGAAGCCGCAACGGCCTTGGTCGGCTTTGAGCCCTCAGGCTTGGGGTTCTGCTTGGACTCCGCGGGCTTGCTTTCTGCGGGCTTGGTCTCGTCGGGCTTGGGGTCTTCCGGCTTGGCTACCTCGGGAGGTGCGATGGTCGTACTTTTGGCGACTGCTTTGATATAGAGGGAGTCGACCGTGGCGTCGCCCGTGCCGATGGCTTGGCCTGCCTCGTAGATGCCGTCACGGAGCTTGCGATAGTCAATGACCTTGCCGCCTTCGGGCGTCTGGATGGCGGCGTTCTCAATCTTGATGGTGCCGATTGTCTTGCCGTCAGCGCTCATGGCACGGGCAAAGATTGCCGCTGTATCTCCTTCGGCCGTTACCTTGCTGCGGATGATCGAGATGACTGCGGGTGTGACGCCCTCGCTGGTCTGGGCGATGATGCCGATGTTCTCGCCTTGGGGTTCGCGCCTCGTCTCGCCATCTTGGTTTTCGCTG
Organism: uncultured Collinsella sp.; assembly: GCA_902494685.1. Lineage (GTDB taxonomy): Bacteria > Actinomycetota > Coriobacteriia > Coriobacteriales > Coriobacteriaceae > Collinsella. Next base: position 5,558 of record CABUUE010000095.1, on the reverse strand, counting down.
TAGGGGATGGGGCCGTCGCCGTTCTCGACATAGCGGGCTATGGCCTTGACAACGGAGTCGCTGATGTAGATGTGGCCGCCCTTCTCGTTGGGTCGATCGTTTCTGGTGGAGAATGCAGCCGAAACCTCGCCTTCCGCAAACGCGTCCACGGTGGAGCCGTTCTTGATGACGATGTCATCCCAGTCCGTGAAGAGTGCGATAGCTTGGCCACCGCCCGCGCTTGTACGGACCGTCACGGTCGCGTGATCGAATGTAACGCCCCCAAAGGCATGGACGCCATATTTAGCACCACTTGCGTTAAGGGAGGCGTTCGTGACCGTAAGCTTGTACGTGGAAATGACGGCGCTGTCTTCCTCAGAGTTCGCCTTGACCTGGCTGCCGTCCGAGATGTTGATATTGCCGCCGCTCCAAAGGGCCTCACCATCGGCTGAGCTTGCCTCGACCGTCCCGCCACCCTTGATGGTGAGGTTCTTGTCGGCTCCAATACCCTTGTCCTTGGTAGCCCTGGCGGTGACGGCTCCGCTGTCGTCAATCGTGATATTGCCGTTTGCCCTGATGCCATCCGATGCACCCGTGGCGTTGACGTTGCCCGAACCTTTGATAGCGAGATCACCTCCGGCATTGATGGCATCAAACCCAGTGCTCGTGGCGTTGACGGATCCGGCTCCGTCGATGTTGATATTACCCGTGGAGAGGATAGCGTCCTCAGTAGATGTCACGCTGAGCGTGCCGCCCTCGTCGCCTTGGATATTGAGCTCGGCATTCTCGTTAGTGCCATGAGAAACGTTGATGCTTTCGATCCATTCGGCAGTGACGATGTTGGTTCCCGAGTAATTCACGTTGAGCTTGCCTGCGGCCTGGATCTCGCCGCCGTTATAGTTGTTGAGCTTCAAGTCGTCGGCGCCGTCCCACGACCAGGTACCGGCCTCGTCGCTCGCCGCGGTGTTGTACTTGTTGCCGCCGACCTTGACCCATTCCGCTGCGAGCGAGACGCTCGGCATGAGCAGCGAGCTCACCGTGAGCGCGCACACGGCGCCCGCGACGATGCGGCGCGTCACGCGGCGCCAGCTGCCGTGCGCGAGTCCTATGCGACGGCGAACGTCGGGTTCGGCAACATGGGTTCCGGCGGTAGTGTCATTGCGTTTGGGGGTCGTGAACAAGGCTGCCATGGTTGCTCCCGTTCTCATAGGGCCTATACGACTAGATTCAGCGTATCTGCTGGATGTTGCCGGCGGTAGTGCCGTTTGGAGGGCAAAATGGCCAAAATGGGGGAGAAATAGGCCGCACGCCGGCGCAGGGACCGGCGCTAAAAGAAAAGCGCGGGGCCGCATGGCGACTCCGCGCTTTATTGTTCAGCTTTTGCAGCCTTGCCCTTACGCTACGAAGAAGTAGACGAGGAAGGCAAGGGCCGCGATCCACCCGTCCCGTGCGAAAAAGTGTTTACGAGCGCTTGCGGCTCACCACGGCGCCCGCGGCGATGGCGGCTGTTCCCGCAAGGGCGGCTGCCACGATGGCTGCGCTCGAGGCATCGCCGGTTGCCGCGAGCTTGCCGGTGGTCTTGGCTCCCGTGGCTGCAACTGCAACGGTCTTGGTCGTCTTTGTGCCCTCAGGCTTGGAACCCTCTGGCTTGGTCTCGCCGGGCTTCTCCTCGGGCTTGGTCTCCTCGGACGGTGCGATGACGGCTCTCTTAGCGACAGCATCGTCGTAGGGGGAATCAATCACGGCGTCGCCCGTACCAACGGCTTGGCCTGCCTCGTAGACGGTGCCGTCACTGAGCTCTTCTTTGTGGCGATAGTCAATGACTTTGCCGCCTTCAGGCGTCAGGATGCTGGCGCCTTCGATTTTGATGGTGCCGATCGCCTTGCCGTCCGCGCTCATGGCAAGGGCGAAGATCGCTGCCGTGTCTCCCTCGGCCGTGACCTTGCTGCGGACGATGGAGATGGTTGCGGGCATAATGCCCTCGCTGGTCTGAGCAAAGATGCCGATGTTCACGCCCCTGCGCTCAGGGGTGATCTCGCCATCCTGGTCTGTACTGTAGCAGTCGGGACCGCCGCCGGTCTCAGCATAGCGGGCTATAGCCTTGACAACGGAGTCACTAATGTAGATGTGACCACCTGCTTCGTTGGGGTTGTGGTTTCTGGTGGAAATCGCAGTCGAGAATTCGCCCTCTGCGAATGCATCCACCATCGAGCCGTTCTTGATGACGATATCGTCCTCGTCGGTGATGAGAGCGACAGTTTGCCAGCCGCCGCCCGCGCTTGCACGGACCGTCACGGTCGCGTGGTCGAGTGTGACACCCTTGCAGCCATAGACGCCATATTCAACACCGCTTGCGTTAAGGGAGGCGTTCGTGACCGTGAGGCTGCCCTCAGCGTCGACAGCGAGATCTCCCTCGGAGTTCGCCTTGACCTGGCTGCCGCCCGAGATGTCGATGTTGCCGTCAGCCCAAACCGCCACGTCCTCGATAGAGTTCGCCTCTACCGTGCTGCCGCCCTTGATGGCGAGATTGCCCCCAGCATCAATGGCGTCGAACTCGGTACTCGTGGCGTTGACGGTTCCCGCTCCGTCGATGTTGATGTCGCCTTCGGACATGATGGCGTCGCTAGAAGATGCCACGTTGAGCGTGCTGGATGCGTCGCCCAGAATGTTGAGCTCGGCGTTTCCGTCTGTGTCTTTCGTAACCGAGATTCCGCAGCCGTCGTCGTTAGTGACGGTGTTGTTACCCGAGTAATTGACATTGAGCTTGCCCTCGGCCTCGATTGCACCGCCGTTATAGCCGTTGAGCTTCATGTCGTCGGCGCCGTCCCAGGCCCAGGTGCCCGCCTCGTCGCCTACCGCGGCGCCAGCTTCATACCAGGTGTTGCCGACGTTGACCCGCTCGGCCGCGAGCGAGACGCTCGGCATGAGCAGCGAGCTCACCGTAAGCGCGCATACGGCGCCTACAACGATGCGGCGCGTCACGCGGCGCCAGCTACCGTGTACGAGCAGCGTGTGACGGCGCACGTCGGACTCGACAAAATGGGCTCCTGAGGTTTTGTCATTGCGCTTGGGGGTCGTGAACAAGGCGGCCATGGTTACTCCCATCCTCATAGGGCCTATGCGATTACGTCCAGCATATCTGTAGGATGTAGCCGGCGGTAGTGCCGTTTTGAGGGCAAAATGTCCAAAACTCGGGAAGCAATACATCGCGCGTCCGTGCGTTGCCTGGCTTTAAATGAAAAGCGCGGAGCCGCTCGATGCGATTCCGCGCTTTGGTGTTCTGCTTTGGCAGCTTTGCCGCTACGCTACGAAGAAGTAGACGAGGAAGGCAAGGGCTGCGATCCACATGAGCGGTTTGATCTTGGAGGCCTCGCCCTTAACGAGCGCGACGACCACGTAGGCGATAAAGCCCAGACCAATGCCGGCAGAGATGGAGTAGGTGAAGGGCACGCCGGCGACAATCATGAACGCCGGGAAACCCTGCGACACGTCGGACCAGTCGATCTCGGAGGCCTCGCTCATCATGAGGTAGCCGACGTAGACCAGAGCACCGCAGGTGGCGGCGCTGGAAACGATGGTGACGATGGGGGAGAAGAACGCGGCGAGAATGAACAGCACGCCGGTGGTGACGGAGGTGAGGCCCGTGCGGCCACCGTCGGCGGCGCCAGAGGTGGACTCGACGAAGGTGGTGATGGAGGAGACGCCCATGAAACCGCCCACAGCGGCGGCGGCGGAGTCGACGATCAGGATCTCCTTGATATTCTCGACGTTGCCGTCGTCGGTGAGGAACTCGCCCTGCTTGGCCACGGCCATCGCGGTGCCCATGGTGTCGAAGAAGTCACTCATGAGCAGCGAGAACGAGATGACGAGGAGCGCGGGGTCGGTAAGGACCTTGACGATGGCGGGCACGCCGCCGGCGTCGGCGATGGGGCCACCGATGCTCGAGAAGTCGAGCGGGGCGATGATACCGGTCGGAGCATGGGTCACACCTAAGGGGATACCGGCGATGACGGCGACGACGATGCCGATGAGCAGCGAGCCGGGGACGTTGCGGCAGGCGAGGGCGACCGTCACCAGGATGGAGATGATGCCGACGATGAAGGTGGGGGAGGTGATGTCGCCCAGACCGACGAGTGTACCGGCGCCAGCGGTGATAATGCCGGCATCGCACAGGCCAATCATGGCGATGAACAGGCCCAGACCCACCGAGATGGCGTGACGCAGGACAACCGGGATGGCGTCCATGATGGCCTCGCGCAGGCCACAAAGCACGAGTAGCAAGATGACGACGCCCTCAAGGAAGATGACGCTCATGGCCACGTGCCAGTCACCGCCGCAGACGGTGGTGGTGATTCCAGCGATCATCGCGTTGACGCCTAAGCCCGACGCGCAGGCGAGCGGGCGGTTGGCGAAGATGCCCATGCAGATGGTCATGATGCCGGCGCCCAGGCAGGTGGCACAGGCGAGCGCTCCCGCATCGATGCCAGCGCCCGAGAGCACCGCGGGGTTGACGGCGATGATATAGGCCATCGCCAGGAATGTTGTCAGTCCAGCGCGGAGTTCGGTCCCGATTGTGGACTTGCGCTCGCTGACGTGAAATAGTTCGTCCATGCATACCCTTTCCTTGTTCGGCCCCGAGTTTAGGCCGATTGACACGAACTCACCCACTATAGCCCCTTTACGACGCTGTTGTTCCTCGCATGTTGATGTTCGGCGCTTTGTAGCAGACGGACGGTATTTTTCGCATGAAAATGTGTGGGTACCGTATACTTAAGCGGTTACAACGACCCCTATGGAGGAACGTATGATTAAAGAGCTTTGCCACGACGAGGCTATCCTGTCCCAGCGTTGCGAGGTTGCGACCGTCGAGGACGAGTCGGTTGCTCAGGACCTGATCGATACCATCAAGTCGCTCGACGATGCCGGCTGCTTGGCCGCCAACCAGATTGGCGTTACCAAGAAGGTCTGCGTCTATCTGGACGACGCCGGCGAGCCCCACGTGCTCTATAACCCCCGTCTGGTGTTTGGCCTGGGAGCCAGCAAGATGGAGGAGAGCTGCCTGACGCACGAGGAGGTCACCAAGTCCACGCGCTACATCAAGTGCAAGGTTGCCTTTGACCAGATCGTCGACGGCAAGATGAAGGAGTGCCGCCGCGACTACGCGGGCTTTGAGGCGCAGATGATCCAGCATATGATCGATCACTGCCAAGGCAAACTTGTCTAGGGTGACTACAGCACCGCACTTCGTCTCTTTTGGTCCGGACGTGACATTGTTGTCATGTCCGGACCTTTGTGTTTAGCGCCTCTTTGATTGGTGACAATAAGCTTAGAAAGAAAGAACGTAAAGCTAGGAGGCGCTATGTGTACGAGCATTCGATTTACCGATAATTCTGGTCATATGTATCTAGGCCGCAACCTAGACTGGAGCTTTGACTACGGCCAACAGGTTCGCGTGATGCCGCGCGGGTTTCACATTTCGTATTCGTTTATCGACGACACGACAGCGGCGCACGCGGTGATCGGTATGTGCATCGATTACAGGAACTACCCTATGTTTTTCGATTGCGGCAACGATGCGG
>CABUUE010000094.1 GCA_902494685.1 uncultured Collinsella sp. | reverse complement strand
GCGGTGCGCGCGCTGGCGGAGGAGCGCGGCGTCGCCAAGGACTTCGACTTCTGCGACATCGACACCTTCGACATGTCCGACCCGGCGGCCTACTCCAAGTACGACTGGTCGCTCTACGGCACCGTGATCAACTGCGGCGCCTACACCGCCGTGGATAAAGCCGAGACCCCCGAGGGCCGCGCGGCCGCCTGGAAGGCCAACGCGACCGGCCCCGCCCTGCTCGCGCGCACCTGCGCCGAGCACGGGATCGCGCTCGTCCACGTGTCCTCCGACTACGTCTTCGACGGCACCGCCGAGGTGCACGACGAGGAGGAGCCCCTCAGCCCGCTGTCAGTCTACGGCCAGACCAAGGCCGCCGGCGACATCGCCGTGGCCGGGTGCCCGCGCCACTACATCATGCGCAGCTCCTGGGTCATCGGCGAGGGGCACAACTTCGTCAAGACCATGAGGGCGCTCTCCGACCGCGTCGCCGACCCGGAGGACAAGTTGGAGCAGGTCACCGTCGTGGACGACCAGCTGGGACGCCTGACCTTCACGCGCGACATGGCGCAGGCAATCTTCCACGTGCTGGGGAGCCGCGCCCCCTACGGCACCTACGACTGCACCGGTTCCGGCGCCGTCAAGTCCTGGGCCGACATCGCCCGCGCCGTCTTCGAGGCCGCCAACGGCAACGGCGACAGGGTCGTGCCGGTATCGACCGCCGACTACTACGCCGGCGCCGAGGGCCCCGTGGCCCCGCGCCCGGTCCACTCCGCGCTCGACCTTTCCAGGCTCGAGTCGGTCGGGTTCCACATGCCCGACTGGGAGGAAGAGCTTGGGGAGTACCTCAAGACGCTCTAGCCGCTATCAACTTTTCGAGAGTAAAAGCCGCCGTTCTTTAACGGCGGCTTTTCTTGTTGATGGCTATCTGCGCAGTGGTGCCAATAGTATTTTGCGGAAGATCTTTCACTCGCTTGGCGTGGTGGCGGACCTGCCGGGCTGGTCATCGTAGGCGTATTTGCTGTACACGTTGACCTCCCACTGCTTTTTTTCGACCTTTGCCACGGAATCGAGGATGAAGCCGGTCGCAAGGCTCAGACCGCACAGGAACATAAACGACGCGGCGAGCATGGCGGTGGGGAAGCGCGGAACGAGGCCGGTCTGGAAATACTCGACAACGATGGGCGTGCCCAAGGCGAGGCCGATCACCGCAAACAGAAGCGCGACGAGGCTGAAGAACTTCAGAGGGCGGTAGTCCTTGAACAGCGTGCCAATCATCGCAACGACTTTAATGCCGTCGCTTACGGTATTGAGCTTGGACTCGGAACCTTCCGGACGGTCGCGGTACTCGATGGGCACATCCTTGATGCGCCAGCGGTGGTCGACGGCGTGGATCGAGAGCTCGGTTTCGATCTGGAAGCCCTCGGAAAGCACAGGGAAGGTTTTAACGAACGGGCGGCTCATGGCACGGTAGCCGGTCATGACATCATCGAAGCTGTAGCCATAGATCCACTTGATCATGGCACGGACCAGATTGTTGCCAAAGCCGTGGAAGGCACGCTTGTTCTCCTCGGCGTAGGTGCCGTTGGAAAGGCGATCGCCTACGGTCATGTCGGCCGTGCCGTTAAGGATGGGCTCGCAGAGGGCCTTGGCCGCCTCGGCGGGGTAGGTGTCGTCTCCGTCGACCATCAGGTAGCAATCGGCGTCGATATCGCGAAACATCTGGCGGCACACGTTGCCCTTTCCCTGACGGGGCTCAAAGCGGACTGTGGCGCCGTGCTCGGTGGCAATGCGTGAGGTATCGTCCGACGAGTTGTTGTCATAGACATAGACCGTCGCCTGCGGAAGCTCGCGGTGAAAGTCATCGATGACTTTGCCGATCGTGAGCGCTTCGTTGTAGCAAGGGATGATGACGGCGATGGATTCAGAATTCACTTAATGCTCCTTATACATTCAATCCTAGAAAGTATAGCCGTTTGGGCCTGGCATCCTAAGATGTGGGTTAGTTCTCCAGTTTTGTTGCGCGAATCGTTTGCATGGCCGTCGGGTCTATACTGTTCGTTTGTCAACGATTACGAGTAAAGGAGTTGCATCCGTGTCGGATCAGACAAAGCAACAAGAAACTCGCAGTCTGCCTGCGACGTTTGCTAAGAACGAATTTGAGAAGGACGCGTTTATCCTTCGTCAGCTGGTTACCAAGGATTTTAAGATCAAGTATCGCCGTAGCGTTCTGGGCGTCGCATGGTCGGTGCTCAACCCGCTGCTGATGATGATCGTCATGGCCATCGTGTTCTCGACGATTTTTGGCCAGGGCCGCAATGGCTCAATGACGCCCGAGATGTACCCGCTGTACTTGATCGTGGGTAACATTACCTTTGCCGTCATGTCTGAGTCTACTAACCAGGCCCTGACGTCGATCGTGGGCGCTGCCCCTCTGCTCAAGAAGGTTAAGGTGCACCGCTGGGTTTTCCCGGTGCAGAAGGTGCTCTTCTCGCTGGTCAACTTTGCCTTCTCGCTGGTCGCCGTCGCCATCGTCATGCTGTGGTTCCGCGTTATGCCTTCTTGGCACCTTATTCTGCTGCCGGTTTGCCTGCTGCTGCTTATGTGCTTCTGCATGGGCCTGGGCATGATGCTCTCTGCCCTTACGGTCTTCTTCCGCGACGTTATGCATCTGTGGAGCGTCGTCATTACGGCGTGGACTTACATTACGCCCATCTTCTGGACGACTGACTATATTGCGCAAATGCCGCATCTCGTGCGTATCTTGATGTATGCGAACCCCATGTTCAACTACCTGCAGTTTATGCGCGATATCTTCCTGTTCCAGACTACGCCCTCGCTTATGACGTTTGGTATGTGCGTTGCCTGGGCGGTTCTTGCGCTTATTATTGGCTATACCGTGTTCCATAAGTCCGAGCGCAAGTTCATCCTCTACATCTAAGGAGTGCTGTGATGACTGAATCTGTTGTTGATTACAGCGAGCAGCCTCTGGCTGTCGAGGTCGACGACGTCACCATGATCTTTAACATGGCGTCCGAGTCGCTGACCAACCTCAAGGAGTACTTCATTAAGCTTGCCAAGCATGAGTTGTTCTTTGAGGAGTTTAGGGCGCTTAAGCATATCTCGTTTGATATTCATCGTGGCGAGGTCGTGGGTCTGGTCGGCACCAATGGCTCCGGCAAGTCTACGATGCTCAAGATTATCGCTGGCGTGCTTGAGCCAAGCGAGGGCAGCGTTAAGGTGCACGGTAACATCGCGCCGCTGATTGAGCTTGGTGCTGGTTTTGACCCCGAGCTGACCGCCCGCGAGAACATCTATCTGAACGGCGCCCTGCTCGGCTATACCAAGGAGTTCATCGACGCCAACTTTGACGGCATTATCGAGTTCGCTGAGCTGCAGAACTTTGTCGATATGCCGCTTAAGAACTTCTCCTCGGGCATGGTGGCGCGTATCGCCTTTGCAATCGCGACGATTACCGAGCCCGATATTCTGATCGTTGACGAGACGCTGTCCGTCGGTGACGTGTTTTTCCAGCAGAAGTGCGAGGACCGCATCCAGCACTTTATCCAGAGCGGTGACGTGACGGTTCTGTTCGTTTCGCACTCCATGGAGCAGGTTGAGCGTATCTGCCAGCGTGCCGTTTGGATTGAGAAGGGTGACCTTCGCATGGACGGCCCGGTCGATGAGGTCTGCAAGGCGTACCGCGAGCAGTTCAACTAGGTTATAATTACTTGCGCTTGGCCGAATTGTTTGGCTGGGCGTGCGGTTATTTGCTCCATTAGCTCAGTTGGATAGAGCAGGGGACTTCTAATCCCAAGGTCGACGGTTCGAATCCGCCATGGAGCACCATCGTTTATTAAGCCCGGACCGCTTGGTGGTCTGGGCTTTTTCACATGCCGGTGTTCTTTATTCTTGCCGGGTATACGTTTAGGCCGAAGCGGTGGTGCGAGCGTTCTGCGGACAGGCAAGCCTTGCCGTCTTTGCCTTTCATGCGGTTGACTGGTTTATCCCTTGGCAGACGATGCCGTTGCTTTTAACGCTGCCAGTACCATGGCTCTTTGCGTCGATTGTGCGCTGCGGGTGCGACATAGGGTTGGCGTACGTGATCAAGAAGGCGTAACAAAAACGGGGAGGACCAACTTGGCCCTCCCCACTATATCTAGTCTGTCTAGTCTGCCTTCAGGCACTCGGGCAAGACGTTTGCAACTGCATCCATCGCCTGTGGCTTTAGGTACTGCTCGTTGAGCAGCGCCTTTCTGTAGGCATAGCGAGTGTCTGCCGAGTACTTGATCAGCACATCCGTAAAGAATCGTTCCCAGCTTAAATAATCGCGACTTTCGATATAGCTTGAGGGATCCTTGAGGATCTTGGGAATGTCACTGCTGGGTATGAGCCCGGAGCGCAGGAGTGTCCACTCGAATGATTCCGGGAGGAACAAGCGAACGTTCTTGTAAACGCGCTGTCCGAGCACCTTTTCGATGTAGGGACCAAACGCTGCGCCGTCTCCAATGGCAAGAACGTTTTGCTCGGGGCATTCGTGAATTGTCCGCTTTAGATTTGCTACGCCGGTGGCGGTATAGCAGGGGATCCCGAGCCGGTTGCAAAGAGCGTCGTAGAATTGATAGCCAGATTTGCTATCTTCGACAACTACGGCGTCGGGTACCTCGAATCCAACATTTAGATCCTGATACAGCATGCTTGCCGTGTGGTCATATAGCGGCTTGGTTACCGAGTAGAAGCGCCTGTCGCTCTTGCGGCCATTGATTGTTTTACTCGTCGTGTTGACTAGCTTTAGGATTTCATCAACGCTGTAGGGGAGCTCGTTGGCATCACGACGAGATATCAGAACAAAATAGTTGGACGAGCCGTTTACGGCTTTGGCGAAGTCCTTTGAGTAGATAAACTCGTTGCCCTCATCTAGAAAGACGATTGAATCTTCGATGATCGACAGCTCGCGCTCCCAGCGTCTGCTGGAAAGCGTTTCGCAAGGTACGTCGCAGCTGAGTGCAACGCCGCTTTCCGGTCCTCGGTCGTTGTAGTCGCGAATCATCGAGATGAGCGTCGTTTTGCCCGTGCCGCTGTTGCCGCGTATAAAGGAAATATTGCGCTTAAACGTGAGTGTGTATTTGACCTTTGCACGCTCTACGACAACGGTATGCGTTCCCTTCATTACTCATCAACATCCAAAAAGTCATTCGTGGCGCCGACAAACTCCTGCATGTTTCTGACGATGCGGCCATCGTTATTGATGCGAATCTCAAAACGCTTCCAGGGGAACTTCATGATGTGGTAAAGGGTTACCAGCACATCCTGCTCTTTGCCAATTTTTAGCAGCCACCGGGCGCAGTTATCTCCGCAAGTGGATGCATTGAACACCATGTTTGGGAGATTGTGCACCAGCAGAAGCGTCTTAACGCCGCCGGAAAGCTCGAGGGGCGTAATCGAACCGAGCTGTTTGCTGATGATGTTGTGGGGGCCGATGAGTTCTGAACCGTCAACACCTTTAATCATCTGCGCTGCCAGAGGGTCCTCGAACCAGGAATCCAGGTACGAGTTCCTAAAATAGGTCTCGGTATCGTAGATGGAACCGGGGTAATCCCCCAGGTGAATGCTCAGCATGTGGGTCTCCAGACGTTGTGTGACTGCAACGATTATATGCCAGTAATAAATTGCCGGCAGCAGCGAGGTGCTACTGCCGGCATTGGTTTTATTGGCGTGTGAATCGGCGCTGATGGATTTGATCGCTAGGCTACTCTTCGAGACGCTCCCTCAGCAGCTCCAGTGCGTGGGCATATCCCTGCAGGCCCTCGCCGGTGATGGTGGCGAAGCAGGCTAGGCGGGCGTAGCTCACCTGGCGGAAGTCCTCGCGCGTCTCGACGGCACTGATGTGAACCTCGACGGCAGGGATGGCGACGGCTTTGAGCGCGTCCAGGATGGCCACGCTCGTATGCGTGTAGGCGGCCGGGTTGATGACGATGCCGTCGACCTTGCCGTAGGCCTCCTGGATCTTGTCGACGATGCTGCCCTCGTGGTTAGACTGGAAGACCTCGACCTCGTCGAAGCCCTGTGCGGCGCCCGCTTCCTGGCAGATCTGGACCAGGCGGCCGTAGTTGTC
>CABUUE010000093.1 GCA_902494685.1 uncultured Collinsella sp. | reverse complement strand
GTTCCACAACGTGGACGATACCGCCAAGGAGTACGGCGAGGAGGGCAACTTCGTTATGGGTGCCAACATCGCCGGCTTCCTGAAGGTCGCCGACGCCATGCTCGCCCAGGGCGTCTGCTAAATCTTCGCTCGGCATAGCATGTGATAAGGCTCCCAGCTATCTGGCTGGGAGCCTTTTCTATCCCGGAGGACTCTTCATAACTTGCGGTGATATACGGACTGTTTTGCGTTTCAGAACGGCTAATCAGTCCGTATATCACCGCAAGTTATGGATGGGTGGGTGGATTTTGTCCTAAAACGGTGTGCGGCCCCTCGTTTGGTACACTTAAAAGTACTGGACAAGTGGAGAGATGGGGGAGAACGTGCTCAAGTTCGGTACCTACGTCCGTGTTGGAAACGCGGCCGAAGCCTATGAGCTCTTGCAGAAGAACCGCAACAACAAGATTGTGGGCGGCGGCATCTGGATGCGCCTGGGTTCGCGTCGCGTGGCGACGGCGATTGACCTTTCGGCCTGTGGACTCGATCAGATCGAGGAGACCGAGACCGAGTTTCGCATCGGTGCCATGTGCACCCTGCGCCAGCTCGAGCGCCATGTCGGGCTCAACGCGCTTGTCAACCATGTCTTTGAGTTTGCCGTCCACGATATCGTGGGCGTGCAGCTGCGCAACACCGCCACGGTGGGCGGCAGCATCTACGGTCGCTTTGGTTTCTCGGACGTGCTCTCGGCGTTCCTGGCGCTCGATTCGTATGTTGAGCTGACGGGTGCCGGCCGCGTGCCGCTCGCCGAGTTCGTGGACATGGGCTATGTGCGCGACGTGATCGAGCACGTCGTGGTCGTTAAGCACGATTACCGTGCGAGCTACGAGGCCGTGCGCAAGGCCGCGACTGACTTCCCCTCCTTAAACGTCACCGCCGCCTGGTGGGACAACAGCTGGCATGTCACCGTGGGCGCCCGCCCGCTGCGCGCGACCTTGCTGCAGGGCGAGGCGTGCGGCCTTACCGGCGAGCAGCCTTCCGAGGACGAGCTGCGCGCCCTGGCCGCATCCGTGCGTGCCCTGAGCTACGGCACCAACCTGTGGGGCTCGGCCGACTACCGCCGCCGCATCTCGGCCCCGCTCGCCATCCAGGCCGTGCGCCGCGCCGCCGGCATCGAGCTTTCGGCCGCGCTTGCCCGCGAGCTCGAGACCGTGCAGATTCCTAAGTTTGCCACGGACGAGTATTCCTGCCGCCGCGTGCCCGGCGTCGATTCTAGCGAGGTGCGCTAATGGCTGCCAAACTCATCGATCTTTCCTTTACGCTCAACGGCCGCAAGGTCAAGGTTCAGATTGCCCCCGACACCATGCTCTTTGCGCTGCTGCGCGAGCAGGGGTGTGCGTCGGTGCGCTGTGCCTGCGAAACCACCAACTGCGGCCTGTGCACGGTGTGGCTCGACGGCGACCCGGTGCTGAGCTGCTCGGTTCCCGCCGCGCGCGTCGAGGGCCGCTCCATCACCACGCTCGAGGGCCTCAAGGCCGAGTCCGAGGCGCTCGCCCGCGCAATGGCTGCCGAAGGTGCCGAGCAGTGCGGTTTTTGCGCCCCTGGCCTTATCATGAACGTGCTGGCGCTTGCCCGCGCCGCCAAGGAGGACCCGAGCCTCGTCGCCACGCGCGAGGAGGTCTCGCGCCAGCTGGCCGGCAACCTCTGCCGTTGCAGCGGCTACGAGAGCCAGCTGCGTGCCATCGTCCGCTTTCTCAACGAGTCCGGCGTGCAGGTGGGCTTTGAGATGCCCGAGCTGCCGGTCAACGACACCAGCTGCGACGGCGTCACCTACAAGCAGATCACCCACAAGCAGCCCAAGAAGGACTCGAAGGCCCTGCTCGAGGGGCGTCCCGTCTACACGGGCGACCTGGTGCCCGCCGGCGCGCTCATCGTCAAGCTTAAGCGCAGCCCGTATGCCCGCGCCAAGATCCGCTCTATCGATACGTCGCGCGCCCTGAAGGTGCCCGGTGTGGTGGGCGTCTACACCTACGAGGACGTGCCCCAGCGTCGCTTTACCATCGCCGGCCAGAGCTATCCGCAGCCGAGTCCCTACGACCGCCTGATTCTCGAGAACCTGGTGCGCTATCAAAATGAGGAGGTGGCGATCGTCGCCGCCGAGACCGAGGAGGCCGCCGACAAGGCGCTCAAGCTCATTAAAGTCGACTACGAGGTGCTTGAGCCGCTGCTCGACTTTACCCAGGCGCTCGATAACGACATCGTGGTCCACCCCGAGGGCGACGTGACCTTTATGTTCCCGCAGGGCGGCGACGTTGCTCGCAACCTGGTGTGCAGCGGTACCAGCGATTTTGGCGATCTTGATGAGGCGTTCGCCCAGAGCGACATCGTCTTTGAGCGCACTTACACCAGCCAGGCCACGCAGACCGCGCCCATGGAGACCTTCCGCGCCTTCGCGACGACCGACGCGTTCGGGCGCATCTCTGTGACCACCTCTACGCAGGTGCCCTTCCACGTGCGCCGCATGGTCGCACAGTCGCTCGACATTCCGCAGTCGCAGGTGCAGGTCATCAAGCCGCGCATCGGCGGCGGCTTTGGCTCCAAGCAGACGGGTTGCTGCGAGATTTTCGTGGCGTTCGTGACCCAGCAGACCGGCCGTCCGAGCTACTGCTGCTACACCCGCGAGGAGACCATCACCGCGGGCAACTCGCGCCACCAGATGCAGATGACCGTTAAGCTGGGCGCCATGAACGACGGCACCATCACGGCCATCGACCTGCACACGCTGTCTAACGCCGGCGCGTACGGCGAGCACGCCACCACGACGATCGGCCTTTCGGGCCACAAGAGCCTGCCCATCTACAATCATGTGAAGGCGAGCCGCTTTAGCTGGGACGCCGTCTACACCAATACCAACCGCGGCGGCGCGTATCGCGGCTACGGTGCTACCCAGGGCCAGTTTGCCGTGGAGAGTGCCGTCAACGAACTCGCCGACATGCTGCACATGGACCCCGCCGACCTGCGCCTTAAGAACATCGTGCGCGAGGGCGAGGTCATGCCGCAGTACTACAACGAGAAGCTCAACGCCTGCGCGCTCGACCGCTGCCTGCTGCGCGCGATGGACATGATCGGCTGGCGCGACAAGCCGCTAGCCGTCGACCTGGGCGACCGCGTGCGCGCCCTTGGCTGCGCGCTCACCATGCAGGGCTCGGGCATCTCCAACGTGGACATCGCCGGCATCGACATGCGCCTGGAAGAGGACGGCTTCATTACCATCGGCACCGGCGCCACTGATAACGGCATGGGCGTCGACACGATCCTGGCGCAGATTGCCGCCGAGGAGCTGGGCGTGGAGAGTTCAATGATCGTGGTACGCGGCGTGGACACCGACGTGTCGCCGTTCGATGCCGGCTCGTACGCGAGCTCGGGTACGTACGTGACGGGCCTTGCCGCCAAGAACGCCGCGACGGAGCTTCGCGAGAAGATTTGCGCCAAGGCAGCCCAGATGTGGGACGTGGACGCCGCCGACGTGGTCTTCGATGGCCAGTACGTGCGTCTGTCCGACGAGCGTGCCGCGCGCGAGCAGAACCGTTACCTTACGCTGCGCGACTTTGCCAACCTGTGCGTCAAGAACATCGCGGGCGGCGACGCGCTGACCTCGCATGCCTCTGCCTGCCTGCCCGTTTCGCCTCCGCCGTTTATGGCCGGCATTGCCGAGGTCGAGGTCGACAAGGCCACCGGCAAGGTGACCGTGGTGGACTACGCGGCGGCTGTGGACTGCGGCACCGTGATCAACGAGGCGCTCGCGCGCGTCCAGGCCGAGGGCGGCATTGCCCAGGGTATCGGTCACGCGCTCTACGAGATCGTCGAGCATGATGACCGCGGTCGCCTGCGCACCGGCAACTTTATGAGCTACAAGCTGCCCACGCGCCTGGATATCGGCAGCATTCGCGTGGCCTTTGAGCCGAGCTACGAGCCGACGGGCCCGTTTGGCGCCAAGTCGATCGGCGAGGTCGTCATCAACACGCCACTCGCCGCCGTTGCCTCGGCCGTGGCGCACGCCACTGGCCATCAGGTTCGCTCACTGCCCATCACGCCCGAGAAGGCCCTGCTGGGGGAGTAGCGGGTCAGCGAACAAGTCGTAATTGGCGGGGCGGGGCAACTCGCCCCGCCTTTTGCACTCGTGGTGAGGTCGTGAGCCTGTAAAAGGTGTGCGTGCGCTTGTCGTTCGTATCTGCTATCATTCCTAGTCTGTGCGCTCATGCGGGCGTGGCGGAATTGGTAGACGCGCCAGATTTAGGTTCTGGTGGGATTCCCGTGAAGGTTCGAGTCCTTTCGCCCGCACCAACGCATCTGCGTCGGCTTCGGCCGTCGCGACTCTTTGTTGCATAAAGGTACCAGCACCTCAGATAAGCTGGGCAGTATGAGGAGGAACGTGTTGAACATCACCGCTTCTGACGTCAAGGACGCCAAGCTCACCGCTACGGTCACCATCCCGGCCGCCGACGTCGACGCCGCGATCAAGAAGGCCTACAAGGACACCGCCAAGAAGTACCGCTTCCCGGGCTTCCGTGCCGGTAAGGCTCCCCGTCCGGTCATCGATTCCGCTCTTGGCGCCGAGGCTACCCTCGCTCAGGCCACCAACGACCTGATCGCCGCCAACGAGCCCGCCGTCCTCAACGAGCTGGACATCGTCCCCACCAAGAGCGGTGACTACAAGGAGCTCGACCTCGCCAAGGATCACGAGGACTACACCTACACCGTCGAGTTCTCCCTGCGTCCTGCTGCCGAGCTCTCCTCCTTCGACGCCGTCGAGATCGAGATGCCTCCCGCGGAGGTCACCGAGTCCGAGATCAACAACCAGGTCGAGATGCTCCTCAACTACCGTGCCACCTTCGAGGACGTCGAGGGTCGCGCCGTCGAGGCCGAGGACTACGTCACCGTCGACCTCAAGGCCGTCGAGAACGCCGACAACTTTGCCGCCGAGGGCCGCATGCTCATCGCCGGTAGCGACAGCAACCCCGCCGAGTTCAACGAGGCCCTGATCGGCGCTAACGTCGACGACGTCAAGACCGTCACCTGGACCGACGAGGTCGAGGAGGGCGAGGAGGCCGAGACCCACACCGTCGAGGTCACCGTCAAGGGCATCAAGGTCCGCAACACCCCCGAGCTCACCGATGAGCTCGTCAAGTCCGACTTTGGCTTTGACAGCATCGACGCCATGCGCGACGCCATCAAGATCGAGATCGAGCAGGACAAGGCTTCCCGCCTGCCGGCCGAGAAGGAGAACCGTTGCGTCTCCGCTCTCGCCGAGCGCCTGCAGCTCGACGAGATGGATGCTGACTACGAGCAGTCCGTCTTTGAGGAGCTTGGCCAGAACTTCCTGTCCAACCTCGCTGCCCGCGGCATGACGCTGGACACCTGGCTGCCCGCTTCCGGCCTAACCATGGAGCAGTTCATCGGCGACCTGCACAAGCAGGCCAACGACGTTGCCCGTGAGTCCCTGGCTCTCGACGCCCTCGCCCGTGAGCTCAAGATTGAGGTCACCGAGGACGACGTCAACGCCGAGTTCGAGAAGGCCGGCGTCAAGGACGTCGAGGCTTCCAAGGCCGAGTTCATCGCCGATGGCCGCATGCCTGCCGTCCGCGAGTCCATCCGTCGCTCCAAGGCCGTTGACCACCTGGTCGAGAACGCCAAGGTGACCGAGGTCGACGAGACCGCCAAGGACGCCGAGTAATTCTCGCCACCTTGCCCGCGAGCGCATGCGTGCGCCCGTGATGGGGTAAAGTTATACACCGGTTATCCGGTTGCTTCGTACGGTGCCAGCCAATGCATAGCATGCGGGCACCGTACGTTTATCTAGAACCACTATTGGTCCGTAAGAGAAATGGAGATGCGTATGATCGCTAAGTTCGATTCCGCCCTCGTGCCATACGTTATCGAGCAGACGCCGCGCGGCGAGCGCAGCTACGATATCTATTCGCGCCTGCTCAACGACCGCATCATCTTCTTGGGCGAGGAGATCAACTCCGTCAGCGCCAACCTGGTCGTTGCCCAGCTGCTGCATCTTGAGAGCCAGGATGCCGAGAAGGATATCTCGCTCTACATCAATTCGCCCGGTGGCGAGGTCTACTCCGGCCTGGCGATTCTTGACACCATGAACTTCATTAAGCCGCAGGTCTCCACCATTTGCGTCG
>CABUUE010000092.1 GCA_902494685.1 uncultured Collinsella sp. | reverse complement strand
GCTCGTGTCGGCTACCGCGATCAAGGCCCGAAAGGTCGACGGTCACTTCTGTGGCCGCCTGTGCTTGCTCTTGTTGAGCAAAGGCCATGGCAGGTGCGGACGCCAAGATGCCGACGATGGCGGCCAGTGCAATCGCCTTAGGACGTGGCGTGCGCACCGGGCTCGACCGTCCAGGTGATGCTTGCCACTTGATCTCCCGTACCGGTGGCGTGGTAGATGTCACGCGTAACGCGCGCGACGTGTCCACTCACACTGAGCTTGATCTTGTCCGTTCCATCGGCAATGCCCTGGTACTTCATGTCGAAGTTTGCGTCCTTGGAAAGATCGAGGCCCGTAGTCTGAGTCGCCGAGCTGGCATCCTTTTCTGCCTTATCGGGGCCAACCTTAAAATCGATGGAGTTCTGGGCCGAGCCCGTCTTTGCGTCTGCAACGATTGTCCAGTCGTTCTTGGCCGTGACCTTCATGTTGGTGACGTGGATGCCGTATGCCGAGAGGTTGTCGATGGTAATCGTCTTGTCGGAGGGTCCTACAAGCGTTCCGTCGGCTTTGGCGGCAAAGGGGATGACCGTTGGCGCCTTAAACGAAACATTGCTTATGTCGGCCTTCACCGTCACATCGGTGGTTCCAACGCGCACCTCTGCGATGGCCGCCGTTGGCGCGGCGCCCATCGCAAGTGCGAGCGTAAGCCCTGCGCCCACGGCGAGTGCCCTGGCTCCGCTCAGGTTCATGGGTGTGTTCATAATCGATCCTTTCTGCTCGTCACGGACTGTTTCCGTGATGGTTGGACGAATGGGGACAGGGTGTGGCCCCTGCGAGCGCGTCGGCCACTAGCCTTCTGCCTGGGCCGCCCGCACTTTGACGCGCGTCGGATTGCCGTGGGTGTCGTAGGTCTTGGCATCGAGTGCCTGAATCTCGATATATGCCTCGCCTTCTTGGATATCGCCGGCGGGGCAGGTCTCAACTGTCTTGCCGGCTTCGACCACACCGGACTCATAGATGGTCTCGTCGTTTTGAATCACGCGGAAGCGCTGGGGAAACTTGTTGTCTTGGACGTTTTGCACGTTGACGCGCAGCTTGCCGCCTTCCTGCAACTGTGCGACCGGCGCGACCGAGATCGTCATCATGTTGTCGCGGACAATGGCGTCGAGCTCATCCTGGATTTCTTGGCGCGATTTACCTTCTGCCGTCGTGACTGAGGCGCCCGCTTCGGGCACGGGCTGCGACTGCCAGGCGTATAGCCCTACGGCGATGAGGGCGCAGACGATAGCCAGGCAGACAACGACGAGTTTCTTGCGACGCCCCAGTCCTGCAAGGCGGGGCGGCTTCTTCGCGCTCATGCGGCGTCCTTGGTGGTGTAGACGCGTGCGAACGTGGACGGGTCCGCTCCAAAGAGCATGTGAAGCATCAGGCGGCGCGAATAGATGAGCTCGTCGAAGTCGTGAGGGAGCTCGATGTTGTGGATGCGCGCGATGTGGTGGGCGAGCGCCGAGAACGACTCGGGGTCGCAGATAACATCGGTGGTGACGTGGTAGACCGCCGTATCGGGGAACGCCTCTTCGTCGAAAGGCAGGAGATAGGGATCGTCGTCGACCTCGATGGCGACGCCGTACTGGGGCCAGTAATATGCCATGGGAACCTCCCTGCTTCTGGGGCCAAAACTTCCATTGGTTTTGGCTGTCGATGCCGACCGTATCAGTCACTACTTGACCAATTTCTGACCAAATGCTTGACGGATTGACATCTCCGCAGGTAAAAGATGGTAAAAATTACTTCAACTTTTTTCGAACAACAATTGCGTGGTCGCTGGCGGTAAAGCGATATGTGTCAAAAGCATCGTCTGCCGAGGAAACCTTGCCGCTCGCCGAATTGCACGAACGTAAAAATCGCCAATTATGGAGACGGTCTCGAACACGTCGACAAAACGATGCGGTAACATCTCCCTGCAAACACTGTAGTTAGCTAAAGGGGGAGTTCGCGTGTCTGCAACCATCAAACCCTTCACCGACGAGTTCGAAGAGTATGGTCGCGATGAGTCTCGCACATCGGGCGAGGCCTCGAGCATCTCGTTTCCGACAACGGAGGACGAGGTCCGCGCCATTTTGAAAAAGCTCCATGCCGAGCGTGTCCCGGTGACGGTTCAGGGCGCCCGGACCGGTCTTGCCGCCGGCGCCGTGCCTCATGGCGGTCACGTTCTCAATACTTCCCGCATGAATCGCTACCTAGGCATTCGCCGCGATGAGCAGGGCCGCTTTCTTTTGCGTGTGGCGCCCGGCGTCGTGCTGTCTGAGCTACGCAAGCAACTGGGCAAGAAAGTGCTGCCGACTGCCGGCTGGGACCAGGCATCGCTTGAGGCCTACGAGGAGTTCCAGGAAGCCCCCGAGCAATTCTTTCCCACCGATCCCACCGAGGCATCTGCCTGTCTGGGCGGCATGGCGGCATGCAACGCTTCCGGCGCCCGTAGCTACGCCTACGGCCCCATGCGCCCACATATCACGGGACTCCACGTCGCGCTGGCTGATGGCGATTTGCTTGAGCTTCAGCGCGGCGAGGCTTTTGCCCAGGGCCGTCACCTGTCGCTCGTGACGGCAGTGGGCCGTACGCTCGAGCTCGATCTTCCCGGCTATACCATGCCCAAGACAAAAAATGCCTCAGGCTATTTCGTTGCGGACGAAATGGACGCCATCGACCTCTTTATCGGTGCTTGCGGCACGCTCGGCGTTATCACCGAGCTCGAGATTGCCCTGCAGGCGGCGCCTGCGGTCGTTTGGGGTGTGAGCTGCTTTTTCAATAGCGAAGACAAGGCCGTGTCCTTTACCGATTCCATGCGTCCCGTCCTGTCCCATGCGGCTGCCATCGAGTACTTCGACGCTGGCGCCCTGGATATTCTACGTCGCCAGCGCGAGCAGTCGACGGCGTTTGCCTCGCTGCCGGCGCTCGACAAAGAGGCCAAGGTCTGTGTCTACGTGGAGCTCGACTGCGATGACGAGGCCCAGGCGACCGAGGAACTGTACCACCTGGGATGGGTGCTCGAGTTTGCGGGTGGCCGCGACGATGCGACATGGGTCGCGCGCACCGAGGTTGATCGCGAGTGCCAGCGGTTCTTCCGCCATGCGGTCCCCGAGAGCGTCAACATGCTTATCGACGAGCGTCGCCGCACGGATCCCACCATCACCAAACTGGGTTCGGACATGTCGGTGCCCAATGCACGCCTTGCCGATGTCGTGGCCCTCTATCGCCGCACACTGGCCGAAAGCGGGCTTGAATCTGCTGCCTGGGGGCACATCGGTAACAACCATCTGCATGTGAACATCCTGCCGCGCGATGCGCAGGACTACCGTCGCGGTGGCGAGCTGTTTGCCCAGTGGGCTGCGGAGGTAACGGCTATGGGCGGTGCCGTTTCTGCCGAGCACGGCGTCGGCAAGATCAAGGCGGGCTTCTTAGAGACGATGTACGGTCACGAGGCCATGGTCGAGTCGGCGCGGCTCAAGCTCCAGCTCGATCCCGACGGGCAGCTGGGTCGCGGCAACCTGTTTTCGGAGAAGCTCTTGGATGAGCTCGTCCAGAAAGGGGGCGCGTGAAGATGAGCGATTTCCATATGGTGGTGTGCGTCAAGGCCGTGCCGGGCAGCACCGAGGTCAAGATGGACCCCAAGACCAATACCATCGTGCGCGATGGCAAGCAGGCGGTCATTAATCCCTTTGATGCGAGCGCTTTGGAATGCGCGCTGGCGCTGAAGGACGACTTTATCGGCTTTGGCATGGATGTGCGCGTGACGGTGGTGTCGATGGGCATCCCCGCGACCGAGTCGCTGCTGCGCGACTGCATCGCCCGAGGCGCCGACGACGCGCTGCTGCTGACCGATCGCGCCTTTGCAGGTGCCGATACCCTGGCGACCACCTATGCTCTCAAATGCGGCATCGAGGCGCTCGACGAGGACTTCGACCTGCTCATCTGCGGCAAGATGGCGGTGGATGGCGATACGGCCCAGATTGGTCCCGAGCTTGCCGGTGCCTTTGAGATTCCCTGCGTGACCGACGTGAGTTGCGTGCAGAGCGCGGGCTTTACGACCTGTGGCTCGCTGGCGCTCATTCACGGATGCGATGCCGGCGAGGAGACGGTGTATCTTGAGATGCCGTGCGCGATGACGACTGCCAAGGAGATTGGCCAGTTGCGTATGCCGAGTATTGCCGGTATTCGCGCGGCGGAGGAGGCGGACGTGCGCGTGGTCAGTGCCGCCGACGTGAACGCCGACCCCGCGCGTTGCGGTCTTGCCGGGTCGCCGACACAGGTCGTGCGCTCGTTTGTGCCCGACCGTGACCAAACGTGCGAGGCCGTTGAGGGAACGGCGTCCGAGCAGGCGGTAAAACTTGCCAAGATTATCGAGGGGATGGCATAGATGAGCGGACTGATTATCGATAGCGAAGCCTGTGTCGGCTGCGGTCGCTGCGTTCGCGCCTGTGCCTCGGGCGGCATCGTAGTGGAAGGCGAACGACCCAGCCGATGCGCCCGCGTAACCGACGGCTGCATCCTATGCGGTGGGTGCGTCGACGCCTGCCCTGTCAACGCTATCTCGATCGAGCGTGACGAGGCCGCTGGTGCGGTGGACCTTGATGCATATCGAGACATTTGGGTATTCGCGCAGACCGACGAGCACGATACGGTGACTCCCGTTGCCTATGAGCTTATGGGCAAGGGCCGCGAGCTTGCCGATGCTCGCGACTGCCGTCTGGTGGCACTGATCGGTATGGGTCCCGAGGGTTCTCTCGGCGACCTGGAGCATCTGGTTTGCGCGGGCGCCGACGAAGTCCTGGCCTGTCGCGACGAGCGCCTGCGCCAAAACGATGCGGAGGTCTACGCCCGCTTGATCTGCGATTTGGTAGCCGAACGCAAACCCGAGGCCATCCTATACGGTGCGACCGCTTTTGGCCGCGAACTGGCACCCGGCGTTGCCGTGCGCTTGCAGACGGGCCTTACGGCTGACTGCACCGTACTTTCGATGGATACGGAGACGGGACTGCTGCAACAGACGCGTCCGGCGTTTGGCGGCAACCTGATGGCCACCATCGTCTGCCCCAATCATCGTCCCCAGATGGCAACGGTTCGTCCCGGCATCTTTAAGGCGCCCGACTTTGACTACGACCGCTCCGGCACGATCACCCAGATATCGCTTGCGGATGATGCTAAGGCTCGTGTCGAGATCTCGATTCCCGCCGAGGAGTGGAGGCAGCAGGCCTCGATCGCCGATGCCGAACGCTTGGTCGTGGTGGGCCGCGGCATTGGCTCCAAGAAGAATCTGCCCCTGATGCGAAGGCTCGCCGAGGCTCTGGGAGCCGAGCTTGGTTGCACGCGACCTGTCGTGGAGGCCGGCTGGTTGGAGTATCGCCATCAGATTGGCCAGACCGGCGTATCGGTTTCGCCCAAGCTTCTCGTGAGTATCGGTGTTTCGGGCGCCATCCAGCATCTTGCCGGCATCGGTGGGGCAGAGTGCATTATCGCCATCAACGAGGACCCGGATGCCCCCATCTTTGGTGCTGCCCAGTACAAGGTTGTCGGCGATGCCGTCGAGGTCGTCGAGGAACTGCTGGCCCAGCTTGAGCGCTAGGCGCGCGCCAGCCAGTCGCGCATCTCGTCCTTAAGGCGGCTCCAAGTCGCCTGCGTGGCGGGGTCGGTAAAGGGCCGCGTAATGCCAAAGGGCGCGTCGAGCAGGCGGTGGATATCGCCCTGTTCGCGCGCCAGCGCGCGGCTTGCTGGATAGACGAGCTCAAACATAAAGCAGATGAGTCCCACCAGGTAGTCTGCGGGCTCGTTGCGTTCATCGCGTGCGACGCAGCGGTGCTCGTCAAAGGCGGCAAGTGTCGGCGACGAGAAACGGCTGCCGAGAAACGTCTTCTCGTCCACCTTGAGGATGGTGTCGACGGTGCTGTCGGCGATGGTGCGCATAATGTCGATCTTGTCACCATCGCGCACGATATCGCAGAAGCTTCGCGTGCGCACGTCGAGCTGCGCGGGTAGACGGAAATCGCTGTGATAGGCAATGCTCGCTCGGATGAGCTCATCTTCTGCCGGGTCATCGATAAAGTCGCGGATGCTCGTTACGGCGGGTGCATCGGCGGGATTCTCGCCAAAGAGGACCTCGATGCCCAGCGTCGCATGGCTCATGCTCTCGGCGTCCTTAAAGGTGTCCCAGCGTCTCAGCTGCTCAAAGCGGCCCATATCGTGTAGCAGGCCGCAAAGCCATGCCAGGTCAATATCTTCTGACG
>CABUUE010000091.1 GCA_902494685.1 uncultured Collinsella sp. | reverse complement strand
CGACGGCCCGCCTCCTGGACTCCAGGTCGTGCTTCACCCTGAGGTCTATACTCATGGAAAACCTCCCATTTCCCGATGTCCAAGAAATGGGAGGCAGTTCACAGGCACCTTTGTGGTGGTTTTGGTCAGCTAGCCTTCGAGCTGTGCCACCTTGTAGCGGTAGGCAGCGGCGATAACGTCTTTACAGCCCTCGCGGCCCAGCTTGGCGCGGTTGACTACGATATCCTTACCGCTCGTCATCTTCCATTTGCCGGCACTGTAGCGCTTATAGAACGCCTCGCGCGCCTTCTGCTGCTGTTTGACCAGCTTGGCGCCCTTCTTTTTGTTAAGGCCACGCTTCTTGCGCACGATCTCGACGCGGTCCTCAAAGGGAGCGGTCACCAACACGGCAATGTGGTTGGGGTTGTTGCGAAGCAGATAATCGGACAGGCGGCCTTCGATAATGCAGCTCTCGGTCTCGCCCAAATCCAAAATCACCTGGCTCATCTTTTGGAACAACTTATCCGAGTACGAACGCGCATCGTAGCGGTCGGGCAGAAACGCCATGTTCTCAACGGCCAGACGTTCGTCATAGGCGGCCATCTTATCGAGCGACTCGCCCGCGCGCAGCGACGCACGTACCAGCAGCTCGTTATCGTACAGCGGAATCCCCAACTCGTCGGCAAGCATGCGACCAATCTCGTGGCCCTCGGCGCCAAAGTCGCGCGCGATGGTAATGACCACAGGATTCTTCTTATTCTCCAGATCGCTCATCGCGATTCCTTTCTCTATGTGACAAAGGGACAGTCCCTTTGTCACATTCTACGCTGCCACGATGCGGCGCTGATACGCTCGGACCAGCAGCGAGATACCAAAGTTGAGCACAAAGTACATCGCAAACACCAGGCCGTAGAGCATAAGCACCTGCGACAGGTCGATCGCGTGGGCCATCACGACGTTTGCCGTGTACATGAGCTCGGCCACGTTAATGCCCGAAAGATACGAGCTGTCCTTGATGACAGTCGTGCACTGGCTAAACAGCGCCGGAATGATCGTCTTAAACGTCTGCGGCAGAATGATGTAGCGCATGGTGGCAAAGAAGCCAAAGCCTTGGCTCTGCGCTGCCTCAAACTGGCCGCGCGGAATCGAGTTGAGGCCGCCGCGCACAATCTCGGCCATAACAGCGCTGGTAAACAGCGTAAAGGCGATGGTCGAAATCACAATGTCCAAACCCTGCACCGTAAAGTAGATAAACAGGATCCACAGCAGGTTTGGCGTGCAGCGGAACAACTCGATATAGGCGCTCACCAAAATACGGAACGGGCGGGGCGCGTAGCTTTTAACGAGCGCCAGCACCGTGCCAAAGATGAGCGAGAAAAAGATCGACAGCGCCGAGATCTCGATCGTCTTAACAAAGCCGCCCCAAATGTAGAGCAGGTTGGTCGCGTTGAAGATTTCCATGCGCTAGGCCTCCTCTACGTTGTCGAGCCCCAGCTCGGCCAGGCTCACGCCGCGCGGACGCTCCTTGGAGCGGCGCTCGAGCCACTGCACCAGCATGGCGAGCGGAAAGCAGATGATAAAGTACATAAGGCAGCAGACGATGTATCCCTGCAGGTAACCGTACAGACTCACAAAGTTGTCGGAACGGTACATAAGGTCGCCGCCGGCCACAAGTGCCAGCACCGACGTGTTCTTGACCAGGTTGAGCGCCTGGTTACACAGCGGCGGCAGAATGATCTTGAATGTCTGGGGCAGCACGATGTACCAATACGCCTGCGCACGGGTGAAGCCCTGGCTCTGGGCCGCTTCCATCTGACCGCGCGGAACCGCCTCGATACCAGTGCGGATGACCTCCGAAATGTAGGCCGCGTGATACAGGCCCACACCCAAGAAGCCCAGCACGAACGGCGCGATGCGCACCGGCTGGTCGGCACCGGTTATGGCCTGCAAAAACTGCGGACCGGCCATGTACATAAAGAGCACCTGCACGGGCAACGGGGTGTTCTGGTAAAACTCCACGTACACGCGGCTTATGGTGCGCAGCACGCGTGAACGAGTGGTTGAGAACACGCCCAGCAGCGTGCCCAGCACCAGCGACAGCAGCAGACCGGCAACGACCACCTGTAGCGTCACACCAAAGCCCTCCCAGAAGGGCCCCATGTTTTGAAATGTCGTCGACCAACGGTCGGCGTCAAATAATCCTTCGAGCATTCGATTCCTTCCTTGGACGATGCGCCTATACAAGACCCCAGGTCTTGACCTCTTGGTCGAGCCAACCGTCGGCCAGGCGATCGCAAATCACCTGATCGACCACGGCCGAAAGGTCGCAGCCCTTCTTGGTCGCCACGCCGTAGCCCTGCTCGCCAAACTTGACCTCGGGCTGCAGCAGCTCAACGGTCTCGTTCATGTAACCGGCCAGCGTGGAGCGGTCCATGGCAAAGACATCGATATTGCCGGCGTCGAGCGAACTCTTGATGATGGGGTAGCCGCTAAAGGCCCTAAACTCGGGCTTGCAGCTAAAGCCGTTGTCCTTGATCATCTGCTCGATCAGGCCCTGCGTGGTAGCACCCTGGCTCACGCCGATGACCTTGCCGTCCAGGTCCTCAATCGAGGTAAAGCCCGAACGCTTCTTGACCATGAGTCCCACGTAGTCGGTGCGGTACGGCGTCGAGAAATCCCAGCTCTTCTTGCGCTCGTCGGTGATGGTGTAGGTCGCCGCGACCACGTCAAGCTGGCCGTTATCGATCAGCGGGCCGCGCGTCTTGGGCGTTACATCGGTAAACTCGACAAGCTCCTGGGCGCGGGCCTCCTTGTAACTCACGCCAAAGACGGCAGCAGCGATCTGGTAGCACAAATCAACTTCCATGCCCTCAAAGCGGCCCTTGGCGGTGTCGTAATAGCCATAGCCGGGAACGTCCTTCTTAACGCCGGCATTCAGATGGCCACGCGACTTGATGGCCGCAAGCTTGGACCCCTTGTCGGAGCCCTCGCTGCTGGTGGAGTTGCCGCAACCGGCAAGCGCGGTCCCCGTCAGCGCAAGCATGCCGGCGCCCGCCAGCTGCAAAAAGTGACGGCGCGACACGGCCGCCCTCGTCATATCCGTCATGTCCATCACCGCACCTAGTGCAGAATCTTGGACAGGAACTCGCGGCAGCGCGGGTTCTCGGGGTTATCGAAGAAGTGCTCGGGCGTGCCCTCCTCCAGGATGCGGCCGTCCTCCATAAAGATGACGCGGTCGGCCACCTGGCGCGCAAAGCCCATCTCGTGCGTCACGCAGATCATGGTGATGTCCTCCTGCGCGAGCTCAATCATAACGTCCAAGACTTCCTGGACCATCTCGGGGTCGAGCGCCGAGGTCGGCTCGTCAAACAGGATGATGGGCTGCTTGGTGCACAGGGCACGGGCGATGGCGATGCGCTGCTGCTGACCGCCCGAGAGATTCTGCGGATACTCGCCGGCCTTATGCGCCATGCCGACGCGCTTGAGCGCGGCAATGGCGATCTCGGTCGCCTCCTCCTTGCTCTTCTTTTGCAGCTTGATGGGTGCGAGCGTCAGGTTGCCCAGCACCGTCATGTTGGGATACAGGTTGAACTGCTGAAACACCATGGAGCTGTACTTGCGAGCCATCTCCAGGTGATTCTTTTTGGTGAGCGGCGTACCGTCGATGACGACCTCGCCCGACGTGGGCTCCTCCAGATAATCGACGCAACGGATGAGCGTCGACTTACCCGAGCCGGAAGGCCCGATCATTACGAGCTTCTCGCCGCGCTTGACGGTGAGATTGATATCTTTGAGCACATGCAGGTCGCCAAAGTACTTGTTGAGATGCTTGATCTCGATCATGTCTGCCATGAATGTCCCTTCCCTGCG
Organism: uncultured Collinsella sp.; assembly: GCA_902494685.1. Taxonomy (GTDB): domain Bacteria; phylum Actinomycetota; class Coriobacteriia; order Coriobacteriales; family Coriobacteriaceae; genus Collinsella. Next base: position 2,436 of record CABUUE010000091.1, on the reverse strand, counting down.
TTTACACGAGTTGAACTATTGTACGGAAAGAACCGCGTTTCCGCAGCCCACACTACATTCCCGTAAAGAACCCGCAACCTTTAACCCACTCATTGGGGACAGACTTAAATGAGTGCCTGCTCATTGGGCACTCATTTAAGTCTGTCCCCAATGAGCACCCAATGACCAGCCAGGGGAGGCGCCCTTCATCGGCCAACAAAAAAGGGCGCGACCGCAATGGTCACGCCCCTCAGCATCGGCTATGTGTCGGCCAGCCCTTAAGCCAGCTTTGCGCCGACGATCTTTGCCGCGGCCGGCTTATCGAAGTTGCCGCCGGTGGCCTTGCCGAGTGCACCCATAACCTGGCCCATCTGCTTCTTGGACGTGGCGCCCAGCTCGGCGATGACCTGCTCGATCAGGGCCTCGAGCTCCTCGCCCGAAACCTGCGCGGGCAGCAGGCTTTCCAGAATCTTGACCTGCTCGGTCAGGTTGTCGGTACGCTCCTGGTCGGTACCGGCCTTAATGGACATCTCCAGCGTCTCGCTCGTCTGCTTAATCAGACGCTTGATCATGCTGTTGACGTCTTCCTCGGTCACATCGCGGCGCTCGTTAACCTCGATATTCTTCACCTCGGCCTTAACCTGGCGAATGATGGACAGGCGAACCTTGTCCTTGGCCTTCATGGCCGCAATCATTTCCTTCTGCAGCTCTTCGTTGGTCATCTGCAAATCCTCCTCAATAGCGTGGGCGGCACTCGCGCGAGCACCGCCCCATGATTACTCAGTCGTCGACGAATCGTCGGTCGAACTCTTGGTGACGCCCTTCAGACTGACGTTGTACGGCACGTCCTTGGGCATGGGGTTAACGGTGATGTCGGCGTCCTTCTTGTACTGCTCCAGCCACTCGCTGTACGCGGTGCTTGCCGCCTGCGTCTTCACCACGTTGGAGATGTACTTCTTGATGTCCTTGGGCACCTGCTTAATGTCATCGACCTGATTATCGACATGGAAGTAGTCGGTGCACTTGATGACGTGGTAGCCGTACGTCGACTCGACCACGTCGCTCACATCGCCCTTGTTGAGTCCCTCGAGCGCCGTCTGGTAGCTGTCGACAAAGGTGGTGAGCTTATCCCAGCCCACATCGCCCTTCTTCTCCTTGGAACCGGTGTCTTCGGAGTACTGCTCAACGGCGTCCTCAAAGCTCAGCTCACCGGAGTTGATCTTGTCCAGGCACTCCTGCGCCTTGGCCTTGGCGGCAGCCTTGTCCTCGTCGGAAGCGTCGGAATCAACCTTGATCAGGATGTTCGACGAGCGGCGGGCGTCGTTGTAGCTGGACAGGTTTTCGTTGATGTAATCGACAATCTCGCTGTCCTTGGGCTTGCTCGTGGGCGCGACGGCATCCTTGAGTTTCTGCTGCGCCAGACTCTCCTTGAGCGAATCCTTGTAGGTGTCCTCGGTATAGCCGTAGGTCTTGAGGGTCTTCTTAAAGGCCTTGGCACCGCCCGCGCTCTTGCACGCGTCCTTCCAAGCCTTCTCGACCTCCTCGTCCGACACCGTCACGCCGTTCTCCTTCTGCGCCTGTTGAAGCAGAATCTGTTGCGTGTAGGAGTCGATAAGCTGCTTGCGGTACTTCTTGGGCGTGAGGTCGTTGTCGACCAGGTACTGTGCCCAGTCCTTGTCCTTGGTGTAGCCGTAGGACGTACGCATGCTCATGATCTGCTTGGTCACGGTGTCCTCGGTGAGGTTGGTGCCGTTGATAGTAGCAGCGACACCGCCGGTCAGCTTGTAGCCCGAGGTGTCCTCGGCCTGCGACATAAGGCCGGAGCACGCCATCGCCGAGACGGAAAGCAGCATTGCCAGCACGCCGATGACCACCAGGACGATCTTGACGGTCTTAGACACGTACGTCTTGCGCTGCTTCTTGCGAGAGCTGGAGGCAGCGCGAGCCTGCTGCTCGGGCGTCGGCGCGGCCTCGGAGTTCTTTTTCTTATTTGCCATAGTTGGCCTTTCGCATAACGAATCGAACAAACGCCATTGTGTCACAACGCAGCCCCCGCGGCACGCTTGGTGCATTGGGGACAGGTTAATCTGCACCATTTTGGTGCAAAGGGGGCTGTTCTGGCTGTCGGCAGTTAGGGACATTCCTTTTCTGCCGGCAGTTAGGAACAATCCCCAAGTGCCGGCCCTAAAAGTGGCGACGGATGGCGTCGACCATGCCCTGGCATATGGTCTGGCCGAGCACATCGGCTGCGGCGTCGGCATCCATAAAGATATTCATAAGCGATTGCAGGGCCTCGACCTGGCCGCCCGGCTCGGCGATGCCCAGATTGATGATGATCTGCGCCGGCACGGGGGCACCCATGCCCGCCATTGCGCTGAACACCACGGGCGCCGCGGGCTTTACCACCGCGATATAGGGCTTAGCCACAAATCCGGGATCGGTGTGCGGGATGGCGAT
>CABUUE010000090.1 GCA_902494685.1 uncultured Collinsella sp. | reverse complement strand
CGGGTACGTTGCGGTACAGGTTGTCGCCGCGACGCTCGGCATGGCCCATCTTGCCCAGGACGCGGCCGTCGGGGCTCGTGATGCCCTCGATGGCGAGTGCGGAGCCGTTGGGGTTGACGGAGAGATCCATGCTGGGCTTGCCGTCCTCGCCCACGTACTGCGTGGCGACCTGGCCGTTGGCGATCAGCTGGGCGAGCACATCGTCATTGGCGACAAAGCGGCCCTCGCCGTGGCTGATGGCGACGGTGTAGGGGTCGTCCAGGCTGCACTGCGACAGCCACGGGGACAAGTTGGACGAGATGCGGGTGCGCACCAGACGGCTCTGGTGGCGACCGATGGTGTTGAACGTCAACGTGGGCGCATCGGGCGTGGCGTCGACGATGTCGCCGTAGGGCACCAGGCCGAGCTTGATCAGGGCCTGGAAGCCGTTGCAGATGCCCAGCATCAGGCCATCGCGGGCCTTGAGCAGGTCGCGGACTGCCTCGGTGACCTCGGGAGCGCGGAAGAACGCCGTGATGAACTTGGCGGAGCCGTCGGGCTCGTCGCCGCCCGAGAAGCCGCCGGGGATCATGACGATCTGGCTTGCGCGGATGCGGCGGGCAAGCTCGTGGGTGCTCTCGGCGACGGCCTCGGGCGTGAGGTTGTTGATCACGAAGGTGTCGGCCTCGGCGCCGGCGGCACGGAAGGCGCGGGCGCTATCGTACTCGCAGTTGTTTCCGGGGAACACGGGGATAACCACGCGCGGGCGGGCGATCTTGGCGCCGCCGTACACGTGGATGTCCTTGGCGCGGAAGTCGATGGTCTCGACCTCGGCGGTCTCGCCGGCGCTGCGGTAGGCAAAGACGCCCTCGATGCCGCTCTCCCAGGCCTCCTGGAGCTCGGAGAGCTCGATGACTTCGGAACCGGTGTCGATGACATAGCCCTCGACGGTGGTGCCCAGGGGCTCGACGACAACGCCGTCGGCGACCTCGGGCAGCTCGGCATCCTCGGCGAGCTCGACGATAAAGCTGCCGTAGAGCGGGGTGAAGAGGCTCTCCACGTCTACATCCTCGGCAAGCTCGATACCGATCTGGTTACCGACGCACATCTTAAAGAGGCTCTCGGCGCCGCAGCCGTAGCCGGGCGTGGAGATGGCCAGGGCGTTGCCGGTAGCAGTGAGCGCCTCGACGGCGTCAAACGCGGCGAGCAGCTGCTGAGCATCGGGGCGGTAGTCCTCGCCATAGATGGCGGGGGCGATGCGGACGACGCGGTGCGTGAGGCCCTTGAACTCGGGGGAGACAGCGCGGGCCGCCTTGCCCACGGCCACGGCGAAGCTGATGAGGGTCGGCGGAACGTTGAGCTCGCCGGCCTCGTCCTCAAACGAGCCACTCATGGAATCCTTACCGCCGATGGCGCCGGCACCCAGGTCGACCTGGGCCATAAGGGCGCCCAGGACGGCTGCCGTGGGCTTGCCCCAGCGCTCGGCCTCGGTGCGCAGACGCTCGAAGTACTCCTGGAAGGAGAGATAGGCGTGCTTGTGCTCAAAGCCGGCGGCCACGAGCTTGGCGATGGACTCGACCACGGACAGGTAGGCGCCAGCAAACTGGTCGGCTTCCATCAGGTAGGGGTTGAAGCCCCATGCCATGGCACTTGCCGTGGTGGTCTCGCCGTCCACGGGGAACTTGGCGACCATGGCCGAGCTCGGGGTGAGCTGCGTCTTGCCGCCAAAAGGCATAAGCACGGTTGCGGCACCGATGGTGGAGTCGAAGCGCTCGGAAAGGCCCTTGTTAGAGGCTACGTTGAGGTCGGTGACAAGCGAGGTCATGCGCTCGGCAAGCGTGGTGCCGGTCCAGCTGGGCTGCCACACGCTGCGGGCGCACACGTGGGCGACCTGGTGCTTGGGCGCACCGTTGGAGTTGAGGAACTCGCGGGATAGGTCGACGATGGCGACACCGTTCCAGGCCATGCGCATGCGCGGCTCGGCGGTAACCTCGGCGATAACGGTCGCCTCCAGGTTCTCCTCGGCGGCGTAGCCCATGAACTCCTCGACGTCACCGTCGGCGACGGCGCAGGCCATGCGCTCCTGGGACTCAGAGATAGCGAGCTCTGTGCCGTCCAAGCCGTCGTACTTCTTGGTCACGGTATCAAGGTCGACATACAGGCCATCGGCAAGCTCGCCCACGGCGACCGAGACGCCGCCGGCGCCAAAGTCGTTGCAGCGCTTGATCAGACGGCAGGCATCGCCGCGGCGGAACAGACGCTGCAGCTTGCGCTCGACCGGGGCGTTGCCCTTCTGGACTTCGGCACCCGAGGTCTCGATCGACTCGATGTTCTGGGTCTTGGAGGAGCCGGTGGCACCACCGATGCCGTCACGGCCGGTGCGGCCGCCCAGCAGGATGATCTTGTCGGTGGGGGCGGGGCACTCGCGGCGCACGTGGTTTGCCGGGGTAGCGCCCACGACGGCGCCGACCTCCATGCGCTTGGCCACGTAGCCGGGGTGATAGAGCTCGTTGACCTGGCCGGTGGCAAGGCCGATCTGGTTGCCGTAGCTGGAGTAGCCGGCGGCAGCGGTGGTTACGAGCTTGCGCTGCGGCAGCTTGCCCTCGAGCGTCTTGGACACGGGGACGGTGGGGTCTCCGGCGCCGGTGACGCGCATGGCCTGGTACACGTAGCTGCGGCCCGAGAGCGGGTCGCGGATGGCGCCGCCCACGCAGGTGGCGGCACCGCCGAAGGGCTCGATCTCGGTCGGGTGGTTGTGGGTCTCGTTCTTAAACAGGAACAGCCAGTCCTGGTCCTCGCCGTCGACATCGACCTTCACCTTGACAGTGCAGGCGTTGATCTCCTCGGACTCGTCGACATCGGTCATGACGCCGGTCTTCTTAAGGTACTTGGCGCCGATGGTGCCCATGTCCATGAGGCAGACGGGCTTGGCGTCGCGACCGAGCTCATGGCGCATCTCCATGTAGCGGTCGAAGGCCTGCTGCACCACGGCGTCGTCGATCGTCACGTCATCTAGGACGGTGCCGAAGGTGGTGTGGCGGCAGTGGTCGGACCAGTAGGTGTCGATCACGCGGATCTCGGTGATGGTGGGGTCGCGGTCCTCATCGCGGAAGTACTGCTGGCAGAAGGCGATGTCCGCCTCGTCCATAGCAAGACCGCGATCGGCGATGAAGACGGCAAGGCCGGCCTCATCGAGCTCGCGGAAGCCGTCGAGCACTTCGACGGGCTGGGGCTCGGGGGTCTCCATGTACAGCGTCTCGGGCAGGTCGAGCGAGGCGATGCGCGCCTCGACGGGGTTCACCACGTAGTGCTTGATGGCCTTGATGGCGGCTTCGTCCAGAGCGCCCGAGATCATATAGACCTTGGCGGAGCGCACGGCGGGGCGCTCGCCCTGGCTGATGAGCTGCACGCACTCGCTGGCGGAGTCGGCGCGCTGGTCAAACTGGCCAGGCAGGAATTCGACGGCAAAGACGGCACCATCGCTTGCGGGGAGCTCGTCGTAGGTCACATCGACCTGGGGCTCGCTAAAGACGGTCGGCACGCAGGAGCGGAAAAGCTCCTCGTCGATGCCCTCGACGTCGTAGCGGTTGATGATCCTCAGGGCCTCGATGCCCTTGATGCCGAGAATCTCGGTCAGCTCGCCCTTGAGCTGCTGAGCCTCGACGTCGAACCCGGGTTTCTTCTCCACGTAGATACGAGAGACCATTGGTTCCTGCCTTCCTGATCGGTTGGGCGTACGGTACGGTATGCGGCAGCGGTCGGTTTGCGGGGTCTGCCCTGCGGTCGCCTTGAGCCACATGTTTGTAAACCTCACTATGATACGACAGCTCGCGGCGCGTTGAGGACGGCGAGGGTGCTACAGTGATGCGCAAACAAGAGAAAGGCATCACATGGCATTCGTTTCACTCGCCATCATCGCGCTCGTGGCCTTTGCAAGCCCCTTCATCGCCTCGGCGATTCCCGGAAAGCCCGTTCCCGAAACGGTCTTTTTGCTCGTGTTCGGCGCGGTGCTGGGACCCCATATGCTTGGCGTCATCCATGTAGATGCCGAGGTCTCGCTCGTGTCAGAGCTCGGTCTGGCATTTTTGTTCCTGCTTGCCGGCTTTGAGATCGATCCCAAGAACATCACGGGCGTCGAGGGCCGCTACGGTATGGCCACGTGGGCTGTCACATTTTGTATCGCCTGGCTCGCCGTGCGCTTTACCCCGTGGTTCTCGGTCAGCCATTTCGACGGTATCGCCGTGACGCTCGCCTTGACCTCGACGGCGCTTGGGGCGCTCATGCCCATCTTGCGCGAGCGGTTGCTTGCCGGAACGCGCGTCGGTGATTCGATTCTTGCCTATGGTACGTGGGGCGAGCTCGGCCCCGTGCTCGCCATGTCGGTACTGCTGTCTGCCCGTACGGGCATCGAGACGCTGCTGATCTTGGGCTTATTTGCCGCCGTGTGCGTGCTGCTTGCCGTGGTCCCCAGCCGCTCCAAACGCGTCGGCAGCCGCTTCTTTGCGTTTGTCGAGGAGCGCGCCGATACCACGTCGCAGACGTTCGTACGCCTGACAGTGCTTATTTTGGTCACGCTCGTGGCGTTCTCGGCCATCTTTAGCCTCGATATCGTATTGGGCGCTTTTGCCGCCGGCTTTGTCCTGCGCTACATCATCCCCGAGGGCAACCATACGCTTGAGACCAAGCTCGACGGCCTGGCCTACGGCTTTTTGATCCCGGTGTTCTTTACCGTGTCGGGCGCTAAGATCGACCTGACGGCCGTGGTGTCGCGCCCCGGGCTGCTCGTGGGCTTTATCTTGGCGCTGCTGATCATTCGTGCCGTGCCCATTCTCATCTCTATGAGCATTTGTCCCGTGACGCGCGATGTGTCGGCGTATGGCCGCATTACCGTGGCGCTCTACTGCACCACGGCGCTGCCGATCATCGTTGCCGTAACGAGCGTGGCCGTCAACGCGGGCGCGCTGTCGCAAGATATTGCGTCGGTCATGGTTGCCGCCGGTGCCATCACGGTGTTCTTGATGCCATTGCTCGCGCAGCTCTTCTACCGCGTGGTCGACGCCGCGCCGGTCGCCGCCGTGGCAGAGGTTGCCGAGCATCCATCCGATGCACTTGACATCCTGCGCGCCCATCACGATTTGGCGAGCCTGCTCGCACGCGAGCACGAGCTGCTGACCTCACATGGCCATGGTCGCGTATTCGAGGGCCTGCCTACGCTCGATACGATTGCCGAGCGTCTTTCCGCCGAGGCGGCGAGCGGCCACATCGATGCCCGCATCGTGGACGCGGCGCGTCTTCTTGCCGATAAGACCTATGGTGATGAGGTTGACCCGTCCGAGCTGACTCCGCGTGAGCGCCGCCGCCTTGAGCGCGCCAAGCTCGCCGTACACGAATACCGCCGCCGCATGCTGGAGCTCTACGCGCGCGATGAAGCCCAGGACGACGACGGCAAGTAGCAAGGAATGTCGGGATACGGGTTCCGTCCAAATAATAGAAGGCGCGCTGCCTGCGGTTGATGCGGACAGCGCGCCTTTTGCGTTGAACTCTGTTGAGGTTCGAAGCCGAAACTTTCGACCTTTAGGAGCGGGCTGCCCCGTCGACGGGGAGGATGGCGCCCGTGACATAGGAGGACATGTCGCTCGCAAGGAAAACGAAGGCGTTGGCAACGTCCTCGGGCTCGCCCATGCGACCGAGCGGAATAGTGGCGATGATGGGCTTGATGACCTCTTCGGGCAGGTTGGCGACCATATCGGTCTTGGTTACGCCTGGGGCAACGGCGTTGACGCGAATGCCCATGGGGGCGAGCTCGCGCGAGAGCGACTGGACCATGCCGCTGACGGCAAACTTAGACGTGGGGTAGCCGACGCCAGAGGGCTGGCCGTACTTGGCGACCATCGAGCTTGTGGTAGTGATGGTGCCGCCGTGGCCGGCCTCGGTCATGATCTTGGCGGCAGCCTGGTGACCGTTAAAGACGGCGACGACGTTGAGGTCCATAACTTTGGCGAACTCCTCGGCTGTATAGTCCAAAAGGGGTGAGCGCTGGGAGATTCCGGCGTTGTTGACGACCGTATCGAGACCGCCCATATCGGCTGCAGCCTGGGTAAAGGCCTCGGTCACGGCTTCGAGTGAGGTGAGGTCGCAGGAGCGGCCCCAGACCTTGGCGTCGGGATAGGCGGCCGCCAGCTTCTCAACGGCCGCGTCGGCAGTCTCCTGGCGCGAGCCAAAGACGGTGACGGCAGCGCCTTCCTCGATAAAACGGCAGGCGATGGCATAGCCGATACCGCGCGTGCCTCCGGTGATGATTGCTTTCTTGCCCTCGAGCAACAT
>CABUUE010000089.1 GCA_902494685.1 uncultured Collinsella sp. | reverse complement strand
TATCTGCGGAAACGCTGAACTGTAAGGCTGCTGCCGCGCGAGGGGAGGGGCTTGAGAGCCTAATTACCTTTTGTGTGGCGTTGTTATAAGAACAAGGAGACCATTCATGGCGCTTGAGAAGATCGACATCGACACCCTCGACCCGGCGGCGACCATCGTCGTGGCAACGGGCAACGCCCATAAGCTCACCGAGATCGAGGCCATTTTGGGCAAGGTTATGCCCGAGGTTCGCTTTGTGGCGCTCGGCCAGCTGGGCGATTTTGAGGACCCCGAGGAAAACGGCACGACGTTTTTGGAGAACGCCATCATCAAGGCCCAGGCTGCGGTGGAGGAGACGGGCCTTATGGCCATTGCCGACGATTCGGGCCTGGTCGTCGACGCGCTGGACGGTGAGCCCGGTGTGTATAGCGCGCGCTACGCGGGCGTTCACGGCGACGATGCCGCCAACAATGCCAAGCTGCTCGTGAATCTGGAGGGCGTGGCCGACGAGGACCGCACTGCGCGCTTTATGAGCGTCGTCGCGCTCATCGACACGGACGGTTTGGTCACCTATGGTGAGGGCGCCTGCGAGGGCGTTATCGCACACGAGGGCCGCGGCGATCACGGCTTTGGCTACGACCCGCTGTTCCTGCCGGTCGACACGCCGGGCAAGACCATGGCCGAGCTGACGACGGATGAGAAGAACGCCATCAGCCATCGATTCCATGCGCTCGAGCACCTATCCGCCAAACTGACGGGCGAGGAGTAGGCCGTGCGTGCGGTGGTGCAGCGCGTGCTCAACGCCGGCGTGACGGTCGACGGCGAGTGCGTGGGCAAAATTGGGCGCGGCTATCTGGTGCTGCTGGGCGTGGGCCACGGCGACACGCGCGCCGAGGCCGATAAGCTGTGGGGCAAGCTCCGGGGCTTGCGCATTAACGAGGACGAGAACGGCAAGACCAACCTGGCCCTTGCCGATGTCGACGGCGAGGTTCTCGTGGTGTCGCAGTTCACGCTGTTCGCCGATTGCCGTCACGGCCGCCGCCCATCGTTTACGGATGCCGGCGCCCCCGATGTCGCCAACGAGCTCTACGAGTACTTCCTGACGCTTGTGCGCGAGGACGTCGAGCACGTAGCGCATGGCATCTTCGGCGCCGACATGAAGGTCGACCTCGTCAACGACGGTCCATTCACCATAGTCCTGGACACCGATAGCCTGTAAGTAGTCAATTTGGGACGGGGCTTATTTAGCTACTTGCGTATGGCCACAACAGGGTGCTATAGTATTAGAGTTTTGTCTATCTTAGGGGTATTATCCCCTTTTTGAATTGCACCTTCTGGAGGCCCTGTTCATGGAAGAGATGGAAGTCAATCACGTCGACGACATCCACGAGAAGCTGACCGATATGGTGGGCGATCGCGTTAAGGTGAAGGCCAACATGGGCCGCACCCGCGTCGTCGAGCGCATGGGCACCATCAAGAGCGTCCATCCGGCAGTCTTTATCGTCGAGGTCGACGAGCGCCGTGGCCGCAAGTCGCGTCAGTCCTACCAGTATATTGATGTTCTCACCGGCCAGGTCGAGCTGTTTGACCCCGAGAGCGGCGAGCACATTTTTACTCCGCTCGGCAATCAGCTCGAGGAGCACTAGCGGTGACCGATTGGTCCCTGACCCTTTCCGCGCCGGCAAAGATCAACCTCTATCTGGGGGTTCATACCGAGCGCGACGACCGCGGCTACCATAAGGTCGATTCCCTGATGGCAGCCGTCGGTCTTGTCGATACCGTTACGGTTACGCCGGCACAGGCACTGACCGTCCAGACGATTCCGGCATCCGATTTTCCCATGCAAAAGAATACGGCGTATCGTGCGGCCGCTGCTATGGCCGAGCATTATGGTCGCGAAGCCAATGTCTGCATCACGATCGAGAAGCGCATCCCGTTGTGTGCCGGCCTGGGCGGTCCTTCGACGGATGCCGCGGCGGTCATTGTCGCCTTGGCAGAGAGTTGGGGCATCGACCGTGCCGATTCCGCGCTGGACAACATCGCGCGCGGCATTGGCGCTGACGTTCCCTTCTTTTTGCATGCCAGCCCTGCATTTTACGTGGGTGGGGGAGACGTGCTGGCAACCGAGTACCCCGCACTTCCCGCGACACCCGTCGTGCTGGTCAAGCCGCGCGAGGCAAGCGTTTCAACAATTGAAGCCTATCGACGTTTTGACGAGACCCCAGAGCCTGCGGACAAGCCCGGAGCGATCGCATCTGCCCTTCGCTCGGGAGATGCAGGGGCGGCCTACGCACTCGTCCACAACAACCTGGGTGTCATTTCCGCGCAGATGGAGCCGCGGATCCAAACGGTGCTCGACTGGCTCCGTTCACAGGACGGTACCATTGCCGCAAACGTGTGCGGTTCGGGTGCCTGCTCGTTTGCTCTCTGCGATAGCGCCGCCACGGCAGCCAATCTTGCGGCAGCCGCTCAACAAAACGGCTGGTGGGCTTATGCAACGGAGCTCGTTTCCGACACGGTTCGCATTGAAGCGCCAAAGAAGTAAAAATTTCTCTGGCACACGACGGAAATCTTTGTTACTATAGTCGAGCTAACGGGTTGTGGCTCAGTTTGGTAGAGCACTGCGTTCGGGACGCAGGGGTCGCTGGTTCAAATCCAGTCAACCCGACCAGAGCATGAGGAGGGACCGCTTCTTGCGGTCCCTTTTTTTAGCTATTGTTGTGATACCGCGATACCCGCGGTATACTCATTCGAGCTTGTCTCGCTGTATTGTGGAGGTCTACATGTTTGGACTGAGGGCTCCTGAGCTCATCATTATTCTCGTTGTTGTCCTGATTATCTTTGGGCCTAAGAACCTGCCGAAGCTCGGTAAGTCCCTCGGCTCTACCGTCAAGAATATCCGCGAGGGTATGGAGGGCGACGATAAGGGCGAAACCAAGCAGGCCGAGGACGTTGTGGTCGAGGAGTCCAAGGAGGACAAGGAGATCGCAGAGCTCGAGGCCAAGCTCGCTGCTGCCAAGCAAAAGAAGGCAGAGGACAGCGACGCGGACGCAGAGTAGTCCCATCCCTTTGGGGTGAGCACCTGACCGGCTTGCCCGCAGGCTAGCCGGTCTTTTTCGTTTTTGTTGACAGTTGATCGTTACATCATAGTTGGGGAGATATCCGTATGGACGCAAGCCAGATCGTACTGACCGCTGAGGGCCGCCAGAAGCTCGTCGAGGAGCTCGCTTGGCGTGAGGGCGATTACGCCAAGGAGATCGTCGAGGACATCAAGGAAGCCCGCGCGTTCGGCGACCTTTCGGAGAACTCCGAGTACGATGCCGCCAAGGACAAGCAGGCCCAGAACGCCGCTCGTATCGCCGAGATCCAGGCCATCCTCGCCAACGCTCAGATCGCTGCCAGCACGGGCGACCTGACCGTCTCCATTGGCTCGACTGTTACCTTGGTCGACCCCAACGGTGAGCTCATCGAGGTCACGCTTGTCGGTACCACCGAGACCAACTCGCTCGAGCACAAGATCTCCAACGAGTCTCCGGTCGGCCACGCCATCATTGGTCATGGCGAGGGCGACTCCGTCGAGGTCGTTACGCCTTCCGGCAAGACTCGCGTCTACACCATCGCCAAGATCGCACGCTAGACCACGGTCCCGCGTAAAGGTATGTTTTCGCTCCCTGGGACCGAATCCTGGGGAGCGTTTTAGTTTGAGGAGCTAACTATGGCAGAGAACCAGAACGCCGCCGATCAGGCATCGACGCTCAACGACGAGCGCGCCACCCGCCTGGCCAAGCGCGCCGCCCTGTTCGAGGCGGGCCAGAACCCCTATCCCGAGCACTCCGAGATTGAGGACTACGTCGTCGACATCGAGACTAAGTACGCCGAGCTTGCCGATGGCGAGGACACCGAGGACATCGTGAAGATCGCTGGCCGTGTGGTCGCCAAGCGCGGTCAGGGCAAGATCATGTTCATCGTCGTGCGCGATGCGACTGCCGAGATTCAGCTGTTCTGCCGCATCAACGACATGGACGAGGCTGCCTGGAGTACGCTCAAGGCCCTCGACCTGGGCGACATCCTGGGCGTGACCGGCGTGGTCGTGCGCACCCAGCGTGGCCAGCTTTCCGTTGCCCCTAAGAGCGCGACCCTGCTTGCCAAGGCCGTTCGTCCGCTGCCCGAGAAGTTCCACGGTCTTTCCGACAAGGAGACCCGCTATCGCCAGCGCTATGTCGACCTGATCGCCAACGACGACGTTCGCGAGACCTTCCGTAAGCGTTCGCAGATTCTCTCCACCTTCCGTCGCTTTATGGAGTCCGACGGCTACATGGAGGTCGAGACCCCCATCCTGCAGACCATCCAAGGCGGCGCTACTGCCAAGCCGTTCATTACCCACTTCAACGCGCTCGATCAGGAGTGCTACCTGCGTATTGCCACCGAGCTGCACCTCAAGCGCTGCATCGTCGGTGGTTTTGAGCGCGTGTTCGAGATCGGCCGCATCTTCCGTAACGAGGGCATGGACCTTACCCACAACCCCGAGTTCACCACGATGGAGGCCTACCGTGCCTTCTCCGACCTCGAGGGCATGAAGGCACTCGCCCAAGGTGTCATCAAGGCTGCCAACAAGGCCATCGGCAACCCCGAGGTCATCGAGTACCAGGGCCAGACCATCGACCTTTCTGGTGAGTGGGCCAGCCGTCCCATGACCGACATCGTCTCCGACGTGCTCGGCAAGCAGGTCACCATCGACACGCCGGTCGAGGAGCTTGCTGCCGCCGCGCGCAAGAAGGGCCTGGAGATCAAGCCCGAGTGGACTGCCGGCAAGATCATCGCCGAGATTTACGATGAGCTGGGCGAGGACACCATCGTCAACCCCACGTTCGTGTGCGATTACCCCATCGAGGTCAGCCCGCTCGCCAAGCGTTTTGAGGACGACCCGCGTTTGACCCACCGCTTTGAGCTGGTCATCGCCGGCCACGAGTACGCCAACGCATTCTCCGAGCTCAACGACCCGGTCGACCAGGCTGAGCGCTTTGCTGCCCAGATGGCCGAGAAGGCCGGCGGCGACGATGAGGCTATGGAGTATGACGAGGACTACGTGCGCGCCCTCGAGTACGGTATGCCTCCCGCGGGCGGCATTGGCATTGGTATCGACCGCGTGGTCATGCTGCTTACTAACCAGGCTTCTATCCGCGACGTCCTGCTGTTCCCGCACATGAAGCCCGAGAAGGGTTTCCAGTCCGGTGCCGCTGCCGCCAAGGCTGCCGAGGCCGGCAACGCCGCGAGCCCATTCGTTACGTCGCTTAAGCCCACGCTCGATTACTCCAAGATCGCCGTTGAGCCGCTGTTTGAGGAGTTCGTCGACTTTGATACCTTCTCCAAGAGCGATTTCCGCGCTGTGAAGGTCAAGGCATGCGAGGCCGTCAAGAAGTCCAAGAAGCTGCTGAACTTTACGCTCGACGACGGTACCGGTACCGACCGCACTATCCTCTCCGGTATTCACGCTTATTACGAGCCCGAGGACCTGGTCGGCAAGACCTTGCTCGCCATCACCAACCTGCCTCCGCGCAAGATGATGGGTATTCCCAGCTGCGGCATGCTGATCAGCGCTGTCCACGAGGAGGAGGGCGAGGAGCGTCTCAACCTGATCCAGCTCGACGCCTCCATCCCCGCCGGCGCAAAGATGTACTAACTTGTTACGCGGTTCTACGAACCGCGTAACGGCTCGACGCTGCGCGGGCCGCATTTGGACAATCTGACGTTCAACTTCAAGGGCGCGACCTAGGTGGTTACGCGGGTTTGCCAACCCGCGTAACCAGTTGACGCTGCGCGCCGCCCAGGGCGACAATTTGTCATTCAAAAGGCAAGGCATGACCAGAAGGTCTATGCCTTGCCTTTTTCATGCCAACTTGTTCGCCCTGGACGTCGCTCGCTGTCCGTCCTCTACCTGCGGCGTTGACTTGGTTGACACTTAGAACATCGATGTAGTCATTGGGGACGTTCTTAAACGACTGCCCAACGGCTGTTGAGCACATGGCTCGCATGACAGTCGTCTCTTTTATGTTTCCTTTAGCCGTTGCTGCCTAGGATGGGGGTTAGTCGGTAGGAAGGGAGCGTCTATATGGACGACGCGAGCGAGCGTTCAATCGAAGAGGACATGCTCGATCAGTTCAATTACTTTGATGATGAGGACGAGGAGCTGATCGACCGTCGCGAGCCAGCGCCGCTTGATTCCTTTGATCTGGTCGATGAAGAGACTGATGAGGTTGAGGACGAATCAACGGAGCCCCCACAGTCTTCGCGCCTTAACTCGCTGCTTTCGAGAGCCCCCATGCACCACGGCGTTCGTGCCGGCGCGCTCCATATGAAAACTGACTGGCACCAGATCGTGACGGCAGGCGATGAGCTTGCCGTCGATGCG
>CABUUE010000088.1 GCA_902494685.1 uncultured Collinsella sp. | reverse complement strand
TCAAAGGTGTAGGTCTTGCCGTACAGCTCAAAGGTCTTGGATACGAGTGTCATTGTTCTCCTTTACCCCACAGGCCCCTTGCCTGCGGGCTTCTCATGTGACGCGGGCCCCCTGCCCCCGCCACGCTTCAGAGCGTGATTATTCACGCCCTTACACAAAAAGAGCGCCCCGCTGTGCAGGACGCTCTTAGCATGTACAAATCCTTACTGGATGTTGTCGCGGATGCCCAGAGCCTTAATGAGCTCACGGTACTCGACGATGTCGTTCTTCTTGATATAGGAGAGAAGACGACGACGGCGGCCGACGAGCATAAGCAGACCACGACGGGTGTGGAAGTCCTTCTGGTGGGACTTCATGTGCTCGGTCAGCTCCTTGATGCGCTCGGACAGGATGGCAACCTGAACCTTGGGGTTACCGGTGTCGACCGGGGTGTTACCGAACTGGGCAGTCAGCTCCGCCTTGCGCTCTTTGGAAACAGTCATTGTTTCACCTTTCGTTTTACGTCGCCCGCGGGCGACTCGATTCGCCTCGGACTGGGAAGCCGCCGGTGGAGCGAACAACCAAGGTCGAGGTACCAACAGGTCGGTATGTTACCACAAGCAGCCTGTGCCTGCGCATCATCACCGACCCAACATGAATTCCATCGCACGGAGCCGCTGATCGGTATGTGTTGCCGCCCAGATATGCGAAAGCCCCAACAAAAAGGCTGCGGTATGAGGGTCGATCCTCTCGGCCATAAGCGCGTCGAAGGTCATGGACATGAGGGCGCGCAGCCACGCGACCTCGCCGGTCGACACCAGCTCGGCACCCGGAACGCTCGACGCGCACGAGCCGCACATGAGACCGCCCGCCCGGGGCGAAAAATACGACAGCATGGGGTCTCCACACAGCACGCAGGCCGAAAAATCGGGTCGATAGCCAACGCGCGACAGCAGCTTAAAGACATATGCCGCCACAAGTAGATCCATATGCGCCGTGTCGAGTCCGCTGCCCACCAAGGCAAGCGCTCGCTGCGTTATGGCAAAGGTAAACGGGTCCTCGGCGTCCTCGAACGAGCACACGCGCGCGACCTCGGCGATCGCGCTTGCGGCGCAGGTCGTCTCGTAATCGGGCGCAGCTCCGAGCGGCGCCTCCATAAGCTCGGCCTGGGAAACCACATCGAGCGACCGTCCATGCGCGAGCAGCATATCGACAGTACAGAACAGCTCGCAGCGCGCAGCCAGGCGCCCACCGGGTTTGCGGGCGCCCTTTGCCACGGCACGAACCTGCCGACCCCGCTCGTCAAGCATCGTCAGGATCAGGTCCGTCTCTTTGAGCTTCGTCTTGTCGAGGACGAGCACCTTCGTGCGATATGTCCGGGAGCCTGCCATGCGCGCCGCGAGTCCTTAGTCCTCGGCGTTGTAGCCGAAGCGGCGAATCTGGGCCTCGTCGTCACGCCAGCCGGCCTTGACCTTCACGTCCAGCTCCAAAAAGACCTGCGTGCCAAAGATGCGCTCAAGATCGCGGCGGGCGTCGATACCGATATGCTTGATCATCTCGCCGCCCTTGCCGATGATGATGCCCTTTTGGCCCTCACGCTCAACGTAAATGGTGGCGTGCACGCGCAGCACCTTCTTGGTCTGCTCGAGCGCATCGCAGATCACGCCAACGGAGTGCGGGATCTCATCACGGGTGCGGCGCAAAACCTTCTCGCGCACAAACTCGGCAACGAGGGTCTCATCGGAAGCGTCGGTACCCATGCCCTCGGGGAACCAACGCGGACCCTCGGGCAAAAAGTGCGCAACGGTCTCGATGAAGGCATCGACGTTGAAGTTCTTGACGGACGACGTCACGATCTCGTCGTCATATTCCATGAGCTCGTGGGCGGCCTTAAGCTGCTCCATGACCTGTGCGGGGTCGGCCTCATCGGCCTTGGTGAGCACCAGGACCTTCTTGGAACGGGCATTCTTGACGCGCTCGGCAACCCAGGCGTCTCCCCTACCGATCGGTTTGGTGGCATCAATCAAAAACGCGACGACGTCGACATCGTTCAGTTCGAACAACGCGCTCTTGTTGAGCTCGGATCCCAGACCGTCCTTGGGCTTGTGAATACCCGGGGTATCGACAAAGACCAGCTGGTAGCCGGGACGGTTGACGACGGCGCGCATGCGGCGGCGGGTCGTCTGGGCCACCGGCGAGGTGATGGCGACCTTTTTGCCATAGCAGGCGTTGAGCAGCGTGGACTTGCCGGCGTTGGGGCGGCCGACAAGCGCCACGAAGCCGCTGCGGAAACCGGGCTCAACGTCGCCAAAGCCCACGAGGCTATCGTCCTCGTCGCACAGGGCGTCGAGTTCCTCGTCGCTCATGCCCTCAAACGGGTCGAACTCCTCGATCTCCTCGTATGCCTCGGCCGCTTCGGTATCCACCGCATCCAGGGGCTCGTCATCCAGAGTTTCATCGATAGGCTGCATAGTGTCGGACATGGAAATCCCTTTCTAAATAAAGTCGAGCGCGTGGGCAAATACCAGCAATCCCACAATCGCGGCGGTGATGGAAAGTACGTATACGGAGGCGGCGGCGATATCCTTCGCACGCTTTGCCAACGGATGGAGCTCCTGAGTCGCCAGGTCGACGATCGCCTCCATGGCGGTGTTGCACAGCTCGCCGTGAATCACCAGGCCACAGCAGATGATAACCGTGGCCCACTCGGCAATGTCGAGCCCCACGATGCAGCCGGCAATGACGGTGCACACGCCCGCCACGAGCATGACCTTAATGTTACGCTCGGTTTTAACGGCGGTGACGAAGCCCTCCATAGCGTAGGAGAACGACTTTAAGAAGGACGGATGGTCCTTGTTCGATCCGGGAATCATAGACGGCTCCTAGTCGTGGGCGTGGTTGGTGATGGGGCCGACGTGGACCAGCTTGGGGTCCTCGCCGCGCTCGAGCGCCAGATCGCGCAGGATGGCGTCCTCGCGGGCCTCCATGACCTCGGCCTCGTCGTCCTCAATGTGGTCAAACCCCAGCAGGTGCAGCATGCCATGCACGAGCATCAGGCGGCACTCGTCGGCAGGGCTATTACCAAAGCCGGGGGCCTGACGGGCAATGACCTGCGGGGCCAGGATAATATCGCCGAGCTCGAGCGTCTCGTCTGCGGGAATATCCTCGTCAAAGGCCGAGTCGCACTCAAACGAGAGGACATCGGTGGTGCGGTCGATACCGCGCCACTCGTGGTTGAGCTCGTGCATCTCGTCCTCATCGACATATGAAAGGGAAATCTCGACTTCACGCTCAACGCCCTCGGCGGCAAGCACGACCTCGCAGATGTGCTCTACCTCCTGCGCGTCGAGCAGCGTATCGAGCTCGGCATCGTTGCTGACCAATACACTCAACGGGACTCCTTTCGGTCGTGCGCGCGTTTCTCGCGCACATCATCATAAGCATCGTACGCCTCGACGATACGCCCCACCAAGGCATGGCGCACTACATCGGCACGCTCGAGGTGAGAAAATGCGACATCGTCGACACGGCCTAAAATCTGCTCGACGTCGGCAAGACCGCCGCGACGACCCACCAGGTCGCGCTGACTCAGGTCGCCGGTAATCACAAACTTGGAGTTAAAGCCCAGGCGCGTCAGGAACATCTTCATCTGCTCGGGCGTGGTATTTTGGGCCTCGTCGAGCACCACGAAGGCATCGCTCAGCGTGCGGCCGCGCATGTAGGCAAGCGGGGCGATCTCGATCACGCCGCGCTCCATAAGCTCATCGGTGCGTTCGCGATCCATCATGTCAAAAAGAGCGTCGTAGAGCGGACGCATGTAGGGATCGATTTTTTCCTCGAGGGTACCGGGCAAAAAGCCCAAGTTCTCCCCCGCCTCGACAACCGGACGCGTCAAGATCAGACGGCCCACCTCGTGACGCTTGAGCGCGGCGACGGCGAGCGCCATGGCCAGATAGGTCTTACCGGTACCGGCAGGACCTAGGCCAAACGTGATGGTATGCGAGCGGATGGCATCCACATAGCGCTTTTGGCCGAGCGTTTTGGGGCGAATGACACGGCCGCGGTACGAAAGCAACACATCATCGCGAAGCGATGTAGCCTCGTGCTCGCCGTCGCGCAAAACGGCCAGGCAGCGAGAGACATCGTCGGCAGACAGCGTGCGTCCGGCGGCCGCCTCGCGAAAAGCGTGCTCGAAAAAACGCACCACGAGCTCGACCTCGTCCGGGTCACCGCTCACGGCGATGCTGTCGCCACGGGCGACCACGTGGGCACGAACCAAACTCTCGAGTGCACGAAGGACACCGTCGCCGGCGCCCAAAACGCGCGAGGGGTCAATTCCCCCAGGAACGGTAAGTCTAATCTTCGAGGTTTCCATGAACCTCCCTGCGTGCATGGACCAAGCCGGAATCATCGACTCCGATGATAGCAACATCGAGCAGGCACGGGGCTGTGAGTCCACGGGTATCGTCTAGACGGGCATGATGGAACGAAGCGAGCGTCAGGTTGTCGCCATACTCGAGTACGGCGCGCTCGACGGTGCCCACGCGTCGGCGAGCGTCGGCAATGGCGAGTTCCTGCGCCGCGGCTCGCATACGACGGCTACGCTCAGCCATAACCTCGGGCGGGACCTGGTCGGGCATATCGGCAGCAAGGGTACCGGGACGCTTGCTGTAGCGGAACACGTGCATGCGCGAGAATCCCACGCGGCGGCACAGAGCCAGCGACTCCTCAAACTCCTCGTCCGTCTCGCCGGGAAAACCGACGATGACATCGCACGAAAGGGACACCTGAGGCAAGTTGGTGCGAATCATGCGCACCGTTTCCTCGAAGGCCTCGGCGCTATAGGGACGGCCCATGCGACGCAGTGTCCTGGTGCAGCCGGACTGCACGGGCAGGTGCAAAAACGGGGCGATGCGCTGCGGATAGCGCGCCATGACCTTAAGCAGGGACTCGGAGATATCCATGGGCTCGACCGAGGAAATGCGCACATGCGGAATGGACGTGCGCTCCATGATCGCCTCGAGCAGCTCATCGATCTCGACGTGTTCATCAGTCGCGCTCTTGCCATCGTAGGCGCCCAGGTTCACACCCGTCAGCACAACCTCGGGCACGCCGGCCTCCTGAGCCTCACGAACTTGCTCGAGCACGGACTCGACGGGCACGGAGCGCTCGGGGCCGCGGGCCTTCCACACAATACAATAGGTGCAACGATGGTTGCAGCCGTCCTGGATCTTCACGCCCAGACGCGAGCGACCGAGTGCGTCGACAACCTCGCCGTCGCTGCAGGCGGGAACGTCATCGGACTCAACGCCCAGCACCTCACAGACGCGTTCGGCGACATCAATCTTGGACGGCTCGGCGATCACGCGGTCCGAAAGCTCCAGCAGCTCCTCGGGATGCAGATTGACCACGCATCCGGTCACGACCACATAGGGCTCGTTTGGATAGGCCAGCGCATGGCGAACGGCCTTACGGGTCTTGGCCTCGGCCTCGCCCGTAACGGCACAGGTGTTAATGACGATCAGCTCAGCATCCTGAGGCTCCACCATCGCAAAGCCCAGGCGCATAAGATCGGCAGTGATACGGTCGGACTCAACCCGGTTGACACGGCAGCCGAGGTTGACGACAGAGATATGAGGTGCGAGCACGCGGGCTCCTTAATCGAGGATGTCGTCGAGAGCGCTCTTGATGCGATCGGTTACCGACTTCTTACCGGAAGCGACGTCATCGCCCATCTCGTCGGCAAAAGCGCGAAGCAGCTCGCGCTGCTTATTGGAAAGGTTCGTGGGGACGAGCACGCGCAGCTGAACGATCAGACGGCCACGCGAGCCGCCACCGCCGATACGGGGCATACCGTAGTTGCCAACGCTCACGGTGTCGCCGTACTGTGTGCCGGCGGGGACGCACACCTTGACGACCTCGTCAGGCATAATGCCCTCGACCTCGATCTCGCAACCGAGCGCGGCCTGCGCAATCGAGATATCGCTCACCAAGTACAGGTCATCGCCATTACGCTTAAAACGCTCGTGGTCGGCGACACGCACGTTGACGATCAGGTCGCCCGAGGGCTCGCCACGAAGACCGGCCTCGCCAAAGCCACTCACGCGCAGCTGGCGACCGGTCGAAACACCGGCGGGAATATCGATGTCGATCTTTTCGTGCGAAGGCGTACGACCCTGACCGTCGCAGGTCTCGCAGGGATGATCGATGACCGTGCCCTCGCCGTGGCAGTCGGGACAGGGCGAAGAAGACTGGACCTGGCCTAGGAACGAACGCTGGACCGTCGTGACATAGCCCGTGCCGTGGCAGCGGCTGCACTGCTTTTCCTGTGCGCCCTCGGCCCTACCAGTACCGTTGCAATCCTCGCAGGGGGCAAGGCGGTCATAGCTGATCGTCTTTTTGCAACCGAGTGCCGCCTCCTCAAGGGTCACCGAAAGGGAGATGGCCATA
>CABUUE010000087.1 GCA_902494685.1 uncultured Collinsella sp. | reverse complement strand
GGCGACGGCGGGCCAGCTCACGTTTTCGTGCGAGGCGAGCCCGCATAACCTGACGGACATTCTCGATGCGCTGCGCTCGCATGACGTGGCGCTTGGCCGCATTTATTCCGAGCCGCCGACCCTCAACGACGTGTTCCTCGAGATCACCGGCCGCGAGCTGCGCGACTAGGGGGCAGCCATGTTCAACACCATTATCATTACGGTCAAGACGCTGCTGCGCCGACCGAGTACGTGGGTCTGGGGCGCGATCTTTCCCATGGCGCTTTCCACGATGTTCATGTTTATGTTTGCGAACCTCAGCTCCGACGGCAAGATCGACCCGGTGCCGGTAGCCGTTGTCGCTGACGAAACCTGGGGCGCTTCGTCCTTTAAGGACGTGGCGACCTCGCTTGCCAAGGAGGGCGACGATCAACTGCTCGAGATTCACGAGTGCGAGGATGTGGACGCCGCGAACCGTGCGCTCAAGGCCGGCGGGGTCGCGGGCATCTACACGGTCGATGTCGCGGGCACACCCAAGCTCACACTGCTTTCGAGTTATGACAGCTCGCGCGCCTCGTCGGTGCTCACCGACCGCAGCATTTTGGAGACGGTGGCAAGCTCGTATACACAAAATGCCGAGCTCATATCCCAGATTGCCCAGGACAACCCGGCGGCGCTCGCCGACCCGGAGGCGGTTGCGCGCGCCCTGTCGCTCGAGGGCGGCACCCGCCGCGTAAGCCTGACACGCACCACACCCGATGGCACGGTCATCTACTATTACGCGCTTTTTGGCCTGGTCGCGATGATGTCTGCCGAGTTTGCCGCCTTGAGCGTCGTCGATCTGCAGCCCAATCTATCGGGCCTTGGCGCGCGTCGCTGCGTGGGCGGTCTTTCCAAGACGGCGTCGCTGGCCGGTATCTTTGTGGGCTCGTGGCTGGTCTCCTTTGCCTCGATGGCGATTGCGATTGGCTACGTGCGCCTGGTCGTGGGCATCGACTTTGGCGGGCGCGAGGGACTGTGTTTGGTGGGCGGCGCCGCTTCCGCGCTTGCCGCCACGGGCCTGGGACTCTTTGTGGGCACGCTTCCCGTTAAGGGCGGCAAGGCGTCCAAGTCCGGCATCCTCACGGGCTTTGCTACCACGTGCGCCCTGTTCGCCGGCCTCTACGGCGAGCCGGCGATGGCGCTTGCCGACGACGTCGCCCGCGCCTGCCCGGCCGAGTGCTGGCTCAACCCCGTCAAGCTCATCTGCGACATGTTCAACCGCCTGTATTTCTTTGAGGACTTGGGCCCCTTTGTCGTTCGCGCCGGCGCGCTGGTCCTTATGGCGTTGCTGTTCGTTGCCGCCGCCACGCTGATCTTTGGAAGGAGCCGCTATGAGCACCTTTAAGACCGCGCTTCGCATGGCGCTAGCGCACCCGTTCTACCTGCTCATCTATACGGTGTTCATCTCGCTCATGGGCGTATTCATCGCGGCCTCGGTGAGCTGGAACTCGTCGCAGCTCACCGAGTACAAGTCCTACGATGCCAACGTGATCGTGGTCGACCGCGACGACAGCGACCTTTCGCGTGCGCTTACCAAGCATCTGGGTTCGCGTTTTGAGCTGGTCACGGGCATCGGCGACGACACGTACGACCTTGCGGACGCGCTCTCCAAGAGCAACAGCGCCAAGGGTAGCGCCGACTGCGTGTTCTTTATCCCGGAGGGGTTTGAGGGCGACCTCGTTGCAGCCGCCCGTGCGGGGGAGTCCCTACCCAAGCTCGATGTGACCTACGGTGCCGGCACCATGGCGGCGGCGCTTTCGTCTGCCGAGGCCTCGCGCTGGATCTCGCTCGCGGGCGCTGCGGCCGCACTTGAGTCTGCTGCCTCCAACGGTGACGTCGCCAAGGCTGCCGAACACGCGGCCACCGAGCGTGCCGAGGTCGAGATCGAGCAGGTCAAGGTCGACTCGACTGCCGCCGCCACGCTCGAGTCGTACTTCAACTTTGGCGCGTACGCGATCATCTCGTCGGTCATCGTGTCGGTGGGACTGGTGTTCTCGGGCATGAACGAGCCCGAGCGTGTGCGCCGCATGGAGGCCGGCCCGGTCTCCGAGCGCCAGCGCTCGCTTGCCGTGTTCGCGGCTGCTGCGGTGCTCACCGTCTGCATCTGGTTTGTGTCGAGCATGATGGGCGTCGTGGGCTTTGCCGGCGCGGTTGCCGAGGTCGGCGTGGGTCGTGTGTGCCTGGCGCTGGCGGCGACGTTTGCCCTGGCGTGCACGCCTCTGGCCGTTGGCTTTGCCCTTTCGAGCCTGGGCGCGCGTGAGGAGCTGCTCAACGGTGTGGGCAACCTGCTCGGCATGCTCATGACGTTTTTGGGCGGCGCTTGGATGCCGCTGTCGCTCATGGGCTCGGCCGTGCAGACGGTGGCGCACTTTGTGCCGACGTATTGGGTGAACGACGCGATCGGCAAGGCGCTTGCTTCGGACCTGACGTCTGCCGTGTTGGGCGACATCGCCTGCGACCTGGGCGTCACCGTGCTCTTCGCCGCCGCCATTGCCGCCGTAGGCCTGGCTCTCGCACGCGCCAAATCCCGCGCCTAGTCTGAAATAAATCCTAGGCCTCGCCCCAAAATAGTTCGCCAAGGTTTACTATTACGTTCATAAAGTAGTACGAGGCTAACAATGGGGGATACCATGGCAACGCAGGAAGCCTACGTCCAGGTTAAGGATCTCAAAAAGCACTACGGCGACGGTGACGCGCGCCTGACGGTGCTCGATGGCATCGACGCGTCCATCAACCGCGGCGAGATCTGCGTCATGCTGGGGCCCTCGGGCTCGGGCAAGTCGACCTTTCTCAACCTGATCGGCGGCCTGGAGGATGCTGACGGCGGCTCCATCATGGTGGACAGCTGTGACCTCACGGTACTCAAGCCTGCCGACCTGGGCGAGTATCGCCGCCGTGAGTTGGGCTTTGTCTTCCAGTTCTACAACCTGGTGCCCGATCTCACCATCAAGGAGAACATCGAGGTCACGGCGCACCTGTCCAAAAACCCGCTCAATGTCGACGACCTGCTGCGTTCGCTGGGCCTTTACGAGCACCGCAACAAGTTCCCGCGCCAGGTCTCGGGCGGCCAACAGCAGCGCTGCGCCATCGGCCGTGCGCTCGTCAAAAACCCGGGCCTGCTGCTGTGCGACGAGCCCACGGGCGCGCTTGACTATAAGACGTCCAAGGAAATCTTGCAGCTCATGGAGGATGTCAACCGCACCTACGGCTGCACCATCATCATTGTCACCCACAATGCCGCCATCGCGCGCATGGCCAATCGCGTGCTGCGCCTGCGCGACGGGCACATCGTCGAGGATGAGCTCAACGAGTCGCCCGTCGCGGCCGCCGAACTCGATTGGTAGGCGGCGCCATGACACCTCTCGCAAAACGTCTCCCGCGCGAGCTGCGCCGCAATATCGGCAAGTACCTGGGCATCTTTTTGCTTATGTGCGGAAGCATCGCTCTCACCTCGGGCTTTTTGCTCGCAGCGCATTCCATCGGCTGCCTTATCGACGACATGCGCGATGCGTACACGATTGAGGACGGCCGCGTGACCACCTCCTTCGAGGCCACCAAAGACCAGCTCAAGGCCGCCGAGGATGCGGCCGGCGACGTCGGCGGCGTTACGCTCTACAAGAATTTCTCCATCGACGCCATCATCAAAAAGACCGCCGGCGACGACGGCACCAAGCGCACGCTGCGCACCTATGCGCACCGCACCAAGGTCGATATCGCGTCCTACTGTGAGGGCAAGGAGCCCAAGACGGACGATGAGGTAGCCATCGACCGTGTCTTTGCCACCAACAACGGCCTCGCCGTGGGCGATAAAGTCGAGCTCGAGGGTCGCACCTACACCATCTGCGGCATCATGACCCAGCCCGATAGCCAGGCGCTGTTCCTCAACAATTCGGACTTTACGGTGAACACCATCACGTACGGCGTGGCCGAGGTCACCGATGGCGGCTTTGCCGCGCTCGAGGATGCCGGCGGCGCACCCGCCTACACCTACTCCTTCACCTTTACCAATCGCGACCTCCCCACCGCGGACCGCATCGACGCCGAGCAAGATATGGTCGAGGCACTGACCGACGCCGATGCGCGCGTGGACGATCTGATCGACGCCGATTCCAATCAGGGCATTGGCTATGCGCGCGATGACGTGGACGGCGACTCTATGATGTGGATGACGCTGCTCGACATCATCATCGTGATCATGGCGTTCGTCTTTGTGGTCCTTACCGACGCCACCATCGAGGAGGAGAGCGCCATCATCGGCACGCTGCTCGCCAGCGGCTATCGTCGACGCGAGATCGTGCTGCACTACCTTGCGCTTCCCGCCATCGTGGGCGTGGTCGCGGCGCTTTTGGGCACTGCGCTCGGCGTTGTGTTCTTTACTGAGCCCATGCGCAGCCTCTATTACGCTTCGTACAGCCTGCCGCCCTTCCAGGTGTACTGGAGCTGGGAGATCTTTGTGAAGTGCGCCGTGGTTCCCGCCGCCGCGCTCATCCTCATCACGCTGGTGGGTCTGCTTCGCAAGATGGGCAAGACGCCGTTGCAGTTCCTTCGTCACGAGGCGAGTGGCAAATCGGGCACCAAGCGCGGCCTGCAGCTGCCGGAGCGCATGGGTTTTGTTTCCCGCTTCCGCCTGCGTATCTTCCTGCGCAATCTGGGCAACTTCGCCACGCTCTTCGTGGGCATTGCGTTTGCGTCGCTGCTGCTGCTCTTTGGCCTGGCGATTCTGCCCACGATGACGCACTATGCGGACAACCTCGAGACAGGCCTGGTCGCCGAGCACCAGTACACGCTCAAGGCGCCGCTGGAGCTCGAGGGTACTGCCGAGGAGCGCGAGCAGTGGTCGGCACTCGAGCGCTTGCAGTTGGTTGACGGCGCGCTGCTTTCCGCCGCTCAGGATGCCGATGACGAGCTTGACGACGCGGCCGATGCGGCGCAGGCGGCAGCCGATGCCGCGACCAGCGCTCCGTCTGCTGAGAGCCTGGCCGCGGCGCAGGATGCGCTTGCCAAGGTCCAGGACAAGAAGGATGCGCTCTACGCGCGCCTTGACGATCTTGCCGATGCCCTCGGCTGCAACCGCGACGAGGCTATCGACCTGATCGACAAGGCCTCTAAGATCGACACTGACAACGACGATATCCACCCGGTCAATACGACCGACAACGGCGCGGGCGCAATCGCACAGACCGAGAAATATGCTGTTTACCAGCTGCAATACGACCGCGGCGATGGTAATGGCGAGGAGACGATTTCCGTCTACGGCATTTCATCCGATTCGCGCTATTGGAAAGGGCTTGACGTCGGCGATGGACGCGTCGTCTTTGGCGGCGGCCTGCTCGATAAGTTTGGCTGGAGCGAGGGTCAGAAGGTCACGCTCGGCGACAAGTACGAGGGCGAGCATTATTCCCTTGAGTACGCGGGCAAGGACTGTGCCCGGGGCTCAAAGTCGGACATGAATATCTATATGAGTATCGACGACTTTAACGAGCTGTTCGGCAACGACGCCGCCTACTTTAACGGCTATGTGAGCGACGAGAAGCTCGACCTCGATGCCCGTTACTTTGCCGGCGACACCACGCCCGACGACATGCGGGCCGTGGGCGACCAGTTCATCGGCATGATGAGCAAAATGATCGGAATGATGATCGGGCTCGCGGTGTTTATCTTCCTGCTGTTTATGTACCTGCTGACCAAGGCGGTGATCGACCACAGCGCCCGTTCGATCAGCTACATGAAAGTCTTTGGCTATCGCGATAGCGAGATTTCGCATCTGTACATCCGCTCGATCACGTTGTGCGTGGCGGCGTCACTCGTGCTGAGCCTGCCGGTCATTATTGGCTCGCTCACGGCCATCTTCCGCTCGATGCTGCTCGCCTATAACGGCAATATCGAGATCTACGTGCCCGCTTGGTCTATGGCTGCATGCGTCGGCATTGGCTTTGCGACCTACCTGGTCGTGGCGCTGCTACACACGCGCTCCATCAAGCGCGTGAGCCTCTCCGAGGCGCTGAAGGTCCAGGAATAGAGAACCGCCCGCACGCGGGGGCACGAACCGAAGGAAGGGTGCCCCCGCGTTATTTGCCCGCCAGGCCCGACGTGGGCAAACGCGCGCAACGTCAGACTTCCCCGAACAGAAGGAGACCCATGGCAAGATCGGCAGAGGAGCTCAAGCAGCTCTCCATCAAGGAGTTCACCGAGGCGGCAAAGGTCTACGAATCCGGCCATGCCGGCATTTACGAGATGTGCAAGGACGACTATCCGCAAATGCTCGAGGAGCTTGAGCTCGAACCGTTCGAGGACGCGCTCGACGTGGGCTGTGGAACCGGAGCCGTCCTAGAACTGCTCCACGCCCGGTACCCCAGCAAGCACTTGACTGGACTCGACCTCACACCCGGGATGATCGACGTCGCCCGGGCAAAGCGGCTCGATAACGTCAGCTTTGTCGTCGGAGACGCGGAGACGCTGCCCTTCGAGCCCCGGAGCTT
>CABUUE010000086.1 GCA_902494685.1 uncultured Collinsella sp. | reverse complement strand
CCCAATGTCAGCACCATGTAGAGGGCCGGCACCGCCGGATGCGACATCGAAAATGCCGCAACGGGCTCGTTGCCCGATTCCTCTCGCATGATATCCACGGGCACCCCCATTCCCTCGCTCAAACGCCAACGCCGCAGCGGCGCCGCCATGCACAACCAGCGCAAACACCACGCCGGCGGCAGCGACATCGGCCGCCACGCATCAATCGTTACGCGCTCATCATATGCCTGCGGTATCATATTGTGCCGTGTATCGTTTCCAAACGCACGTCTCTATAACGTAACAGGAGATCACATGGACGCAACCGCAATTATCCTCGCCGCCGGCGAGGGCACCCGCATGAAGTCGAACCACTGCAAGGTTTCGCACAAGATCCTGGGTAAGCCCATGGTCCAGTGGATCGTCGACGCCACCATCAAGGCCGGCTGCAGCCGCGTCGTGGTCGTCATCGGCAGCCACGCCGACGAGATGCGCGCCCTTATCGACGGCGTCTACGCCAACAGTGCCACCAAGGTCGAGTGCGTCGAGCAGACCGAGCGCCTGGGCACCGGCCACGCCGTAAAGGTCGCACTCGAGGCCTGCGGCATCACGCAAGGCCCCGTCGTCGTGCTCAACGGCGACCTGCCGCTCATCACCGCCGACACCGTCGCCAAGTTCGCGCAGACCGTCGCTACCGGCGAGCTCGCCTGCACCGTCATGACCATGACCCCGCCCGACCCCTTCGGTTACGGCCGCATCAAGCTGGGCGCCGACGGCCAGATTGAGCGCATCATCGAGCAGAAGGACTGCACGCCCGAGCAGGCCGCCACGCTGCTCGAGTGCAATGCCGGCTGCTACGCCTTCGACGGCGCGCAGCTCGCCGCACACATTGACGAGATCGGCAACGACAACGCGCAGTCCGAGTACTACCTGCCCGACATGCTCGAGATCCTCAAGGGTCACGGCCAGGCGGTCTCCATCTTCCACTGCGATGACTACCGCGACGGTCTGGGCGTCAACAGCCGCATCCAGCTCGCGCAGCTCACCGCCATCGCGCGCGACCGCATCAACGAGCACTGGATGGCCGAGGGCGTTACCTTCATCGACCCCACGCAGGCCTGGATCGGCCCCGATGCCGTTATCGGCCGCGACACCGTCGTGTGGCCTCAGACGCACCTGATCGGCCACGTCACCGTGGGCGAGGAGTGCCAGCTCGGCCCCAACAGCCGTCTCACCGACACCACCGTCGGCAGCGGCTGCACCATCGATGAGACCATCGCCATCGAGGCCGTCATCGAGAACGGCGTCGACTGCGGCCCGCGCGCCTACCTGCGCCCGGGTACCCACATGCTCGACGGCTCCAAGGCCGGCACGCACGTGGAGATCAAGAAGTCCACGATCGGCGAGGGCTCCAAGGTGCCGCACCTGTCCTACATCGGCGACACGACCATGGGCTCCGGCGTCAACGTGGGCGCCGGCTCCATCACCTGCAACTACGACGGCGTACACAAGCACAAAACCGTCATCGGCAAGGATGCCTTCATCGGTTCCGATACCATGATGGTCGCGCCCGCCCAGATTGGCGACGGCGCGCTCGTGGCCGCCGGCTCCGTCATCACTGAGCCGGTCCCGGCAGACGCACTCGGTCTGGGCCGCGCCCGTCAGGTAAATATTGAGGGCTGGGCCGCCGATTATCGCCGCCGCCTGCACGAGGACGACGAGGTATAACGTTTTACCAAGCATCTAAGGAGCCGCTTCCGTGGGGACGGCTCCTTTTTCTATGCTGACCTGCGCGGCCGGATGAGTGGTCGGTTCGTGTCCGTTGACGGTAAAGACGTTATCAAGACTCGATAAACCCCGTCGCGCGGTTACAATGCAAAAA
Source organism: uncultured Collinsella sp. (assembly GCA_902494685.1). GTDB lineage: Bacteria > Actinomycetota > Coriobacteriia > Coriobacteriales > Coriobacteriaceae > Collinsella. Next base: position 4,713 of record CABUUE010000086.1, on the reverse strand, counting down.
GGCATCTATATGGCATTCGATATATAAAGGAGAAGGGTAATGCCGATTAATGATCCCGAGAAGTCGGAGAATATGCGCAAGTCCATCCGCGTGTATTCCGGTTCCTCCAACCGTCCCCTCGCTCAGAAGATTGCTGAGTACCTTGGGGTCGAGCTTTCGGGCCTTACGCTAAAGCAGTTCGCCAATGGTGAGATTTACGCCCGCTACGACGAGACCGTCCGCGGCGCCGACGTCTTCCTGATTCAGTCCGTGGCCGGCGGCAACGTCAACGACATGCTCATGGAGCTGCTCATCGCCACCGACGCTGCCAAGCGCGCATCCGCCCGCTCCATCACCGCCGTTATCACCCACTACGGCTATGCCCGCCAGGACCGCAAGGCCGGCCCGCGCGAGCCCATCACCGCCCGCCTCGTCGCCAACCTGCTCGAGCGCGCCGGCGTCAATCGCATCATCACCCTCGACCTGCACCAGGGCCAGATCCAGGGCTTCTTTGATATCCCGGTTAACCACCTGTCCGCGCTGCCGCTGTTTGGCCAGTACTACAACGACATGCACTTCGACACCGACAACCTGGTTGTCGTCTCCCCCGACGTGGGTCGCGCCAAGGCCGCCAAGAAGCTGTCCGACATGCTCGGCTGCGACCTGGCCATCGCCCACAAGGGCCGTCCGCGCCACAACGCCGCCGAGGTCATGGGCATCATCGGTGACATCAAGGGCAAGACCTGCATCATCAACGACGACATGATCGACACCGCTGGCACCCTGTGCGCCAACGTCAAGGAGCTCAAGGCTATGGGCGCTGGCGACATCTACGTCTGCGCCACCCACGGCATCTTCTCCGGTCCGGCCATCGAGCGTCTGAACGACGCCCCGATCGTCGAGTGCCTCGTCACCGACGCCATTCCTGTCGAGGTCGGCGGCAAGATCAAGACCATCTCGGTCGCCGAGGAGTTCGCTCAGGCCATCTCCGCCGTTTACCACGAGGAGCCCGTCTCCACGCTCGTCGGCGGCGACTTCGCGCTGTAGTCGCATCGTCCTTGTAACCCGGCGCATCGCCGTCGGAACAGAAGAAACCCCCGCGCTCCCCCTTGCTTCGCAAAGGTCGCGCGGGGGTTTCTTCTGTTCCGACGGCTCGCTCTGCCGCGGACGCGCTTTTGTCTGGTGGGATTTCGCTGAAGCAAAGCCTCGCCTTCGGCGGGCGTGGTAGCCTTTGTCGTTGATTGAACTATTTGTGTAACGGAAGGACAAATATGGCAGCTGCACAGCCGCTTAAGATTCGCATGGTTGCCGGGCTTGGCAACCCGGGCGAGGAATATGCCGAGACCCGCCACAACGCCGGCTTTAAGGCGATCGACGAGCTGGCCCGTCAGGCCGGCGTCACGTACTGGAAAAACCAAGCCGGCGCCGAGGTCGCGCTCATCAACATCAACGATCCCGAGGAAGAGGGCGGTAAGCGCCAGATTGTGCTGGTCAAGCCGCAGTCGTACATGAACACCTCGGGCGGGCCCATCTCCAAGCTCTGCCGCGAGTACAAGATCAAGACCGAGGAGCTGCTCGTCATCCACGACGAGCTCGACATTCCCGCCGGTGACGTACGCGTCAAGGTGGGCGGAGGCCATGCCGGTCACAACGGCCTGCGCTCCATCATCGACAAGATGGGCAGCCGCGACTTCAGCCGCATCCGCACCGGCATCGGCAACCCTCCCGGCAAGATGGCCGTCGCCGACTACGTTCTTAAGCAGCTGCGCGCCCGCGAGGCCGAGGATTTCCAGGACACCTGCGCCCGCGCCGCAGATGCCGCCGGTCTGGCCATCGTCCACGGCGTAATCTACGCCCGCGATCACGTAAACGGCGCCGCTTCCGCCAACGGCAAGCACTAGAACCTACTATTTAGAGACAGGTTTATTTTGGCAGGTTCTGTATACGGAAACACCGCAGCGGCCGCACCGCAATAAACCCTGTGCCGCCATACATATGCAGCGCTCCAATGGGGGCCGGTCTCACCGATGTGCGAGGTCGGCCCCATTTGCCGTTTTACCTGATAAAACCGACCAAAATAAACCTCTCCCCCTTTGGAAGGCCAAAGTGGATAAACCCTGCTCCCAACCGCCGAAGACACACGTAAGTGACATGTCCATGAGGGTATAATTTGCACCGTATGTCTGCACAACGCCTGTGCGCGTACGGTTTTATTCGGGCTACCGTCCATTTCCGTGGAGGCACGGTTCGGCGGCCCTAACAAGAGAGGGGTTCTATGTATAAGATCCTGGAGAAGACGCAGTTCTCGGAGAAGGTGTTCAAGTTCCGCATCGAGGCGCCTGCAATCGCCAAGCATGCGCACGCTGGACAGTTCCTCATGGTTCGCGCCAACGAGACGGGCGAGCGTGTCCCGTTTACCCTGGCCGGCTGGAACGGTGACGAGGGCTGGGTCGAGTTCATCTTCATGGTGATCGGCAAGACCACCGAAATGCTTTCCACCTACGAGGCCGGCGAGTCGCTGCGCGACGTCGTGGGCCCGCTGGGCGTTCCCACCGAGATGGCCGAGGGCCCCTGCGCCGTCATTGGCGGCGGCGTTGGCCTGGCAATTGCCTTCCCGGTCGCCAAGCACCTGGTCGAGACCGGCCACGAGGTGCACGCCATCATGGGCGCCCGCACCAAGGACCTCCTGCTCATGGAGGACCAGTTCCGCGAGCTCCTCGACGAGGACCACATCCACATCACTACCGACGACGGTTCCTACGGCGAGCAGGGCGTTGTAACCGCTCCGCTGGAGCGCCTGCTGCAGGACAAGGCCGTGAGCCAGGTCTTCTGCGTCGGCCCCGTTCCGATGATGAAGTTCTCGACCCTCACCGCCCAGAAGTACGACACCCCCATCACCGCGTCGCTCAACCCCATCATGGTTGACGGCACCGGTATGTGCGGCTGCTGCCGCGTCGAGGTGGGCGGCGTGACCAAGTTCGCTTGCGTCGACGGCCCCGACTTCGATGCCACCCTGGTCGACTGGGATGACCTTCGTGCCCGCCAGGCCGCTTACCGTTCCGAAGAGGGCGAGTCCCTCAAGGCCTATGAGGAAAAGAGCTGCGCATGCCACTAGTTAACGGTCGTTTCGTTGCCGATATGAAGTCGCCCCGTACCCCCGATAACGAGGAGCCGGCTGCCGAGCGCGCCTGCGACTTCCGCCCCGTCGACAAGGGCTTCACCGAGGAGATGGCGCTGGCCGAGGCCGAGCGCTGCCTCAACTGCAAGAAGCCGTTCTGTGTTGAGGGCTGCCCCGTCAACATCAACATCCCCCGCTTTATCGAGCAGATCCGCGAGAAGGACTTCGGCGGCGCTCTCGATACCATCCGCGAGGACTCCATGCTTCCCGCCATCTGCGGCCGTGTCTGCCCGCAGGAGAACCAGTGCGAGGGCAAGTGCATCCGTGGTAAGAAATCCGAGCCCGTGGCCATCGGCCAGCTCGAGCGCTTCCTGGGTGACCGCCCCGAGCTCGCCTCCACGCCCAAGATGGCCCCCAAGAACGGCAAGAAGGTCGCCGTCGTCGGCTCTGGCCCGTCCGGCATCACCTGCGCCGGCGAGCTCGCCCGCAACGGCTTTGACGTCACCGTCTTTGAGGCCTTCTTCACCGGCGGCGGCGTGCTGGTCTACGGCATCCCCGAGTTCCGTCTGCCCAAGGCAGTCGTCAAGCGCGAGATCGACGGCCTGGAGGACATGGGCGTCAAGTTTGAGTACAACTCCGTCGTGGGCAACATGGCCACGGCCGAGGAGCTGTTCGAGCAGGGCTTCGACGCCATCTACGTGGCGACCGGCGCTGGCCTGCCCAAGTTCCTCAACGTCCCCGGCGAGAACCTGCCCAACGTCTTCTTCGCGAACGAGTACCTCACCCGCGTGAACCTGATGAAGGCCAACAAGTTCCCCGAGTACGACACCCCCACCAAGCACGGCAAGAACGTCGTCGTCTTTGGTGGCGGCAACGTGGCTATGGACGCCGTCCGTACCGCCAAGCGCCTGGGCGCCGAGCACGCCATCATCGCCTATCGTCGTACCGAGGACGAGATGCCCTGCCGTCGCGCCGAGCTGCACCATGCCAAGGCCGAGGGCGTCGAGGTTCTGCCGCTCGTTTCCCCGCTCGAGTTTGTCGCTGGCGAGGACGGCTCCGTGTGCGCCGTCAAGGTCCAGAAGATGGAGCTCGGCGAGCCCGACGAGTCCGGCCGTCGTCGCCCGGTGCCCATCGAGGGCGCCATCGAGGAGATTCCCTGCGACGTCGCAATCTCGGCTATCGGTACCAACGCCAACCCCTTCGCAAAGAAGATCGGCGGCAAGATGGAGCTCAACAAGTGGGGCTACATCATCGCCGACGAGGAGACCGGCCAGACCACCGATCCCCGCATCTGGGCCGGCGGCGACATCGTCACCGGTGCCGCTACGGTCATTCTGGCGATGGGCGCCGGCAAGAAGGCCGCCGCTTCCATCACCAAGAGCCTGCTGGGCGAGTAATCACCCTCAACGCTAGCCATCAAACGGCAAAGTCCCCGTCGAGCACACGCCCGGCGGGGACTTTTTCTATGCCGATCGCCCGACCACCACGATGGGGACAGTGAACTGCGCCCCGAAACTTGGACTGAATAAATAGCGACTACTGGAGTGGGAAGGATAAACTGGACTTTCTTTTAAGGATCCTCAAGCGTATTGCCGCTGGTATTCCACTGGAGACAT
>CABUUE010000085.1 GCA_902494685.1 uncultured Collinsella sp. | reverse complement strand
CGCGCGGACGAGCGTTTTAAGTGCACGGCCGCAACGCGCGTGGCATATCTGCTCCGCGTGGTCGATGCGGAATAGCGTCCCACGCCTGCTATTCTGTGCGACGTTGACGGTATTCCCGCGCTGATGGCGCACGGGCTGGTAAATTTACCCCGTGCGCTGCTAGAATGTGTAGTTCGCGTCCATACGGCGGTGTGTGGGCGATAAGCACAAGAAAGGGTTGTCATGGCTTCTCAACATCCGGATATCGAGAAGGTTCTGTTCACGCAGGAGGATATCGACGGTATCGTCTCTCGCCTAGGCGAGCAGATTACTCGCGACTACGCGGGTAAGGATCTGGTGCTGATTGCGGTCCTGCGCGGCGCCGTGGTCTTTATGGGCGACCTGATGCGTAAGATCGAGCTGCCGACCAACATCGATTTCATGGCTGTTTCGAGCTATGGCGACGGTGTGAAGTCCTCGGGTATCGTGCGTATCATTAAGGACCTGGATATCGACATCCGCGGTCGCGACGTGCTGATCGTCGAGGACATTCTGGATTCGGGCCTGACGCTCAAGTATCTGATGAAGAACCTCGAGAGCCGCAAGCCCGCTTCTCTGGAGGTCGCCGCCTTCCTGTGGAAGGACGTTGAGGACCGCACCTCGGCCATCACGCCCAAGTATGTTGGAACCCATTGCCCCGATGCCTTTGTGGTGGGCTACGGCCTCGACTATGCCGAGCGCTATCGCAACCTTCCGTATCTGGGCATTTTGAAACCGGAGGTTTATTCGTAAGATGCCCGACGACCGTAACGATAACAATTCCCAGACTCCCCGGGACCCAAAGATCCCGGGGATGCCCGGAGGCAAGAAGCCCACGCGTACGGGCTGGCTGTATTTTATTTTGGCTTGCGCGCTTCTGGGCTACGCCTTCTTTAACATGGGCTCCGGCTTTGCCAATTCCAGCAATACCGTTAAGCTCGCGACGAGCGAGATGGTGAGCGCCATCAAGCAGGATCGCGTCGAAGATCTGACCTATACGGTTCAAGACGGAAGCGTGACGGGTCATTACTGGAAGACGAAGAAGGACAAGGGCGATACGAGCGAGCTCAAGAGCTTCTCTTCGACCTATGTCGGCTCCGATTCGCTTGCCGAGCTCATGGCGGAGCACCCCGATACCAAGTACATCGTCAACACCAACGATCCCGATTTTTGGGGCGACTTGGCGATGAGTGTGCTTCCGACGATCGCCCTTATCGCCATCATGTTCTACTTTATGCGCCAGATGATGGGCGCCAACAACAGGAACATGCAGTTTGGCAAGACCAACGCCAAGACCAACGAGGCCACACGCCCCAAGGTCAAGTTTGAAGACGTTGCCGGCGTGGACGAGGCAGTCGAGGAGCTCGAGGAGATCCGTGACTTTTTGAGCGATCCGGATCGCTATCGCAAGCTGGGCGCCAAGATCCCGCGTGGCGTGTTGCTGGTTGGCCCTCCGGGCACCGGTAAAACGCTGCTGGCCAAGGCTGTTGCCGGCGAGGCGGGCGTGCCGTTCTTTAGCATCTCGGGTTCCGACTTTGTCGAGATGTTCGTAGGTGTCGGCGCCAGCCGTGTGCGTGACCTCTTTAAGGAGGCCAAGTCCCAGGCCCCGTCGATCATCTTCATCGATGAGATCGATGCCGTGGGACGTCAGCGCGGAGCTGGCTTGGGCGGCGGTCACGACGAGCGCGAGCAGACGCTCAACCAGCTGCTGGTCGAGATGGACGGCTTTGAGGAAAGCGAGTCGGTCATCCTGATCGCTGCGACCAACCGTCCTGACATCCTGGATCCGGCATTGCTGCGTCCCGGCCGTTTTGACCGTCAGGTTACGGTCGACCGTCCGGATGTGAAGGGCCGCGAGCAGATCTTGCGCGTGCATGCCGAGAACAAGCCGATGGACGAGGACGTTAAGTTTGAGAAGCTCGCCCAGATGACCGTTGGCTTTACTGGTGCCGATTTGGCGAACCTGCTCAACGAGTCTGCGTTGCTGGCCGCTCGCCGTCATCGTTCCGTGATCTCGATGGACGAGGTCGAGGAATCGATGGAGCGCGTGATTGCCGGACCGCAGCGCAAGGGTCGCGTGATGACCGAGGCCGAGCGCACCACGATTGCCTACCACGAGAGCGGTCACGCCCTGGTGGGCCACATCCTGGAGCACTCCGATCCGGTCCACAAGCTCTCGATCGTCAGCCGCGGTCAGGCTCTGGGCTACACGCTGCAGCTTCCGCAGGAGGACCACTTCCTCAAGACTAAGAACGAGATGCTCGACGAGCTCGCCGTGTTCTTGGGCGGTCGCGTTGCCGAGGAGCTCATGTGCGATGACATTACGTCGGGTGCGAGCAACGATCTGGAGCGCGCAACCAAGATGGCGCGCGAGATGGTCACGCGCCTGGGCATGAGCGAGGAGCTGGGCACGCAAGTGTTTGGCGAGGCGCAACATCAGGTGTTCCTTGGTCGCGATTACGCCGATCACCAGGATTACTCCGAGGAGACGGCGCGCCGCATCGATATCGAGGTTCAGCGCATTATGCGTGAGGCCCATCGTCGTGCGGTCGAGATCCTGGACGCCCGTCGCGATCAGCTCGATCTGATGGCGAAGGTGCTGCTTGAGCGCGAGACCGTCGAAGGCGACGCCGTGAACGCCCTGCTCGACAACGAGTGGGATGCCTACCTTGAGCGCGAGGGCGATATCCTGGCGGCCAAGGAGGAGCGCAACGCCAAGGCGGCCGGCATGCCGACCAAGAAGCGCGCGCCTCGCATGAGCGAGGAGGAGCTGGCGGCCGATGCCGCGGCTTTTGCGCAGGCGGCCATGCAGGAGGATGCCGAAGCCGCATCCGATGATGCTGACGATGACCATGCCGTCGTCGATGCCGATGCCGACACCGACGCCGACAAATAGTCTTTGTGGCGAAAGCCTCCGCGGGGAAACCTGCGGAGGCTTTTTCTTTTGAGCGAGATGGGGCCGTCTGTTGATTGGGGACAGACTTAAATGAGCGTTTTCACGCATTTAAGTCTGTCCCCAATCAACATTGCTGCGGCACTTTGCTCGGCTAAAGCGTACAATAGCGCCTATGCGAAAGGGGAACAGATGATCAACGAAACTATGTATGCTCGCGGTGCGGAAAGCTCCATCATCCGTGAGATTTTTAGCTATGGCCTTGAGCGCAAGGCGCAGATCGGTGCGGAAAACGTATTCGATTTTTCGCTGGGCAATCCGAGCGTTCCAGCGCCCGCTGCCGTGGCTGAGTCGATTAAGAAGGCCCTGGAGCTGCCGAGCGACCAGCTGCACGGCTACACGCCCGCACCGGGCCTGCCGCAATGTCGTGCCGCTGTGGCCGAATCGCTCAACCGCCGCTTTGGCACGAGCTATGAGGGCAAAGACGTCTTTATGACGGTGGGTGCCGCGGCTTCGCTCACCTGCACGCTCAACGCCGTTACGAACCCGGGCGACGAGGTTATTGTTATCGCCCCGTACTTTCCGGAGTATCGCGTTTGGATTGAGAAGGCCGGCTGTACGTGTGTTGAGGCGCTCGCCGATGAAGATACGTTCCAGCTGAGCGTGGACAACGTGCTCAAGGCGATTACCGATAAGACGACTGCCGTCATCATCGACTCGCCCAACAATCCGACTGGTGCCGTATATACACGCGACACGCTGACGCGACTGGCCAATGTTCTGCGCGAGGCCAACGCTCAGCGCGATCCCGAGAATCCGATTATGCTCATCTCGGATGAGCCGTACCGCGAAATCGTGTACGGTGCCGAGGTGCCTTGGGTGCCCTCGATTTACGAGCACACCATCGTGTGCTACTCGTATTCCAAGTCGCTGTCGCTGCCGGGTGAGCGCGTGGGGTGGATCTTGGTTCCCAACACCAATCCGCAGGCCGCCCGTCTGATGCCGGCTGTTGCGGGTGCTGCCCGTACGCTGGGTTTTGTATGCGCACCGGCACTCTTCCAGCGCGTAATTATCGACTGCATCGATGAGCCGAGTGACGTTGAGGCCTATGCACGCAACCGCACCGCGCTTACCGACGCACTAGCGGAGTATGGCTACACCTATGTTGAGCCGGATGGCGCGTTCTACCTATGGGTGAAAGCGTTGGAGCCCGATGCGAATGCGTTTTGCGAGCGCGCAAAGAAGTATGAGTTGCTTGCGGTTCCCTCGGACAGCTTTGGTATGCCGGGTTGGTTCCGCCTGGGCTATTGCGTGAGTTACGAAACGATTGTCAATTCGCTACCCGCTTGGAAACAGTTGGCGGACGAGTATCGTTAAAAGCAAAGCGATCTGCCTACAATGTTTTACGTGAAACGGGGTTTGGTGTTAAGCCGGACCCCGTTGTCATGGACGTTGTGTCTTTGGGATGGAGTGGTTTTACGACTATCGAAGGCTATGCGTACAATGAATATAAGCGACGGCCGTGCCAGATAAGGAGACCTGATGCCCTACCTGCTTTCTTGTGACATTCATACCCATACGATATTCTCTGCGCATGCATATTCGACCATTGAGGAGAATGTGTACTGGGCGGCAGAGCGTGGCCTGCAGGTGCTCGGATCTGCCGACCATCTGAGCTCTATGGTTACGGCTTGCCCCAATGACCTGCGCAGTTACCAATTCTTTATCAACCAGGATATCTGGCCGCGCATTTGGAGCGGCGTGCTGGTGCTGCGTGGTGCCGAGGCCGATATCGTTTCGCTGGACGGAAGCCTGTTTGGCGAGGACACTCCTGTCACGCTCGATATTGCCGGTGATTCGTACAGCCGTCAGCATTCGCTGTTCGATTTGGTTACGCGAAATTTGGATTATTTGGTTGCGAGCGTGCATAATCCGCAGATTGCTGAAGGCGCGACGCTGGCCCAGACGACCGAGATGTATATCAATGCCCTGGAGTACCCCAAGGTGTTCATGCTGGGTCACACGGGGCGTTCGGGCGTGCCGTTCGATATCGACGAGGTGCTGTTGGCAGCTAAGGCCAAGCACAAGATTATCGAGATCAACAACCATAGTCTTGAACACGGTGTCGACACTGAGCATTGGGCCGTATGCCGCAAGATCGCCGAGCGCTGCGCCGAGCTGGGCGTGGGCATTGGCGTGTCAACCGATGCCCACATTGGCATGGCCATTGGCAAGCTCGATCACGCGCGCAAGATGCTCGACGAGATTCACTTCCCGCTAGATTTGATCGTGACGCGCGACCGCGAGACGCTGCTGCGCGAGATGGCGGCAGCCGGCGTGTGCGATCTGCGCAATGGGATGTAGCGGAGTTTATAAACCAAGCGAAGGGGGCGGCCCAGGCGGGTCGCCCCCTTTCTTGTCCCAAAAATCTACTGAGGTCGGTTAGCGGCGTTCGAGGACCGCTACGGTTTCGGTGTGGTCGGTGTGAGGGAACATGTCGACGGGCGTGATCTTGAGCAGGCAATAGCCTCCGTCGAGGAGCTGATGCAGGTCGCGCTCTTGAGTTACGGGGTTGCAGCTGATATAGGTGATGCGGCGCGGCTTAAGCGCGCAGGCAGCTTCGAGGAACTCGGGGGTAGAGCCGGCGCGCGGCGGATCGATGGAAAGGACATCGACCCGCTCGTTGTTATCGGCGGCATCCAGGATGCAATCGGTGGCGTCGTCGGCCATAAACCAGGCGCTGCGGGTGAGGCCGTTGAGCTCGGCATTGCGACGTGCGTCGGCAATGCCCGCCGGGTTGCGCTCCACGCCGAGCAGCATAATGCCGATGCCCTTTTTCTGGGCATCTTTAACTGCGCAAAGACCGATGGTACCGCTGCCACAGTAGGCATCCATGAGCACATCGCCCTGGTGCAAATCCATGCCGTCGATAGCGAGCTGATAGAGCAGCTCGGTCTGTTGCGGGTTGGTCTGGTAGAACGCGGTGGGGGAGATATCGAACTCGCAGCCGAGTAGCTGGTCGCGCATGCACTTGGCGCCATACACGATGCGGGTTTCCTCGCCGAGGATGGCGTTGCCGGGGCGTCCGTTGATGTTTTGGGCGACGGTGACGATGCGCGGATCGAGTGCGGCGACGGCCTCAAAGAATTCCTGCGCATGCGGTAAGTCACGCTGGGCGGTCACGAGCGTAACCATGACCTGGTCGGTACGCCAACCGCAGCGGACGACGGCATAGCGAAGCAAACCAAGATGCTTGTCCTCATTAAAGGCGGGAATATGCAGCCGCTCAGCTTCGCGTGCGATGCCGTTGAGAATCTGACGGGCGCCCGGTGCCTCGACGGGGCATTCGGGTACGGCAACGATCTTGTGCGTGCCGCGCTCAAAGAAACCGCACCGGACAGTGCCTTCTTTGCCGGGGGCAAAGGGAGTGGCGGCCTTATGGCGAAAACCGCGCGGCGCAGGATATTTGCCCGGGTCGCCCAGGGTGACGCCCATACCGCGAATGGGGTCGACGCTAATGCCCTCGCGCTCGCAAAGGGTAGCAAAAAGCTCCTCCATGGCGGCCTGCTTGGCTGCCAACTGCTTCTTATAAGGACGATTGAGCGCCGTGCACCCACCGCAAGATTTCATGATCGAACAGGGAGACTTGGGGTCCACGGCCTTACGCGCAGACGAAACCCGATCTTTATGCGAGCGCTTGGAACGAGTCTGAGGCGCTTTATCCCCGCCTCGACGAGAGTCAGAACGCTT
>CABUUE010000084.1 GCA_902494685.1 uncultured Collinsella sp. | reverse complement strand
TGCCGCAACGTGAGCAGTGCTCGAGCGTGTAGACGCTCTTACTGGTGAGGTCGTCCTTGCTCATGACGGCCAGCTCAAACTCCTCGGTGAGCTTGATGGCCTCCATGGGACAGGCTTCCTCGCAGCGGCCGCAAAAGATGCAGCGGCCGTAGTCAATCGACCAGGTGATGGTATCGGCCGCAAGGTCGGTGTCCATGCGAATGGCATCGGCCGGGCACGCCACGCCGCAGGCACCGCAGGCGATGCAGAGCTCGGCATTGTGCTCGGGCTTGCCGCGCATGTCCTTGTTGGTGGGGAACGGCGCAAACGGGTACTTGACCGTCGCGTCGCCCGCCTTGGCGTTGACCTTCCAAAGCTTCAGCATATTAGAGCGCCTCCTCATCGAGCGGAGCGGCCATGGTGCCCTCGCCCGCGAGCGGCGACTTGTCGCGCCAGACGTTCTCGAACTGCTCCTTGTCGAGCACGTGGTCGCGCTTGGCGGCGACATCGGTCACCGTCACGCGGTCGGTGCAGGAGTAGCACGGGTCGAGCGAGCCAACGATCAGCGCCGCATCGCCCACGGTGTTGCCGCGGAACATGTAGCGCAGGACCGGCCAGTTGCTGTACGTAGCGGCCTTGGCGCGCCAGCGGTAGCACTTCTGGTTATTGCCGAGCATGGCCCAGTGCACGTCCTCGCCGCGCGGCGCCTCGGTGGCGCCGATGGCGTACTTGTGCGGGGTGTACTCCCAATCCGTGGTGAGGATGGGGCCCGACGGGCAGTTCTCGAGCATGGTCTCGATCATGTCGATCGAATCGTAGACCTCCTGGATGCGAACGGCGGTACGGCCGAAGGCATCGCAGGTGTCAGCCGTAGCGGCGTGCATCTTTTGGACGTCCGGATCGGCGTAGCCGTCGAAGGGATGGTCAAAGCGCACGTCACGAGCATAGCCCGAGCCACGCATGAGCGGGCCGACCGGCGAGAAGTCGCGAGCGATCTTGCGGTCCAGAATGCCGATACCGCTCGTACGCTCGATAAAGTTGGGCGTGGAGAGCAGCATGTCGACGAGTTCTTGAACCTCGGAGCGCAGCTGGTGGATGGTCGTGAGCGTGGAAAGCTTCTGCTCGGCCAAAATGTCGCGACGCACGCCACCGATCACGTTGAGGCCGTAGGTCTTGCGGTGACCGGAGAGCTTCTCGGCCAGGTCCATGGACTTCTCGCGGACGCGGAAGAACTGCTGGAAGCCGGAGTCGAAGCCCGTGTAGTGCGACGCTAGACCAATGTTGAGCAGATGCGAGTGCAGGCGCTCGACCTCAAGCATAATGGCACGGATGTACTGGGCGCGCGGCGGGACATGAATGCCCTGGGCGCGCTCGACGGCCTCGGCATAGGCCACCGAGTGGGCGCAGCCGCAGATGCCGCAGATGCGGTCGGCGAGGAACGTCACAGCGTCATAGTTCAGGCGCGTCTCGGCAACCTTCTCCATGCCGCGGTGCACGTAGAACAGACGGTAGTCGGCGTCGACAATCGTCTCGCCCTCAACGAACAAGCGAAAGTGGCCAGGCTCGTCGGAGGTAATGTGCAGCGGGCCCATGGGGACGAGCGTGGTCTCCTTGCCCTTGGTGTCGGCCAAGAACTCGTAGTTTTCCATGTCGCTCGCGGGAGCGGGACGGAAGCGGTAGTCCATGGAGTCCTTGCGCAGCGGATACAGGCCGCTGGGCCAATCGTCGGGCAGCACCAGGCGACGACGATCGGGCAGGCCCTCGGGAATCAGGCCGAACATATCGCGCAGCTCGCGCTCGCCCCACACGCAGGCGGGGACGAACGGCGTCACGGACGGGAACGTCATCTTAGCGGGATCGACCTCGGTGCGCACGGTCACCCAGCCGGGGTCCTCCCCCTCCATGGAGATGACGTAGTACACGGCGTAACGGCCGCACAGGCTGCGCTCATCGTTGCCGATGATCACGGGAATCCAGCCGTAGCGCTCGTAGTACAGGTAGTGGACGGCCTCGGGCAGCTTGTCCTGCTTGACGGTAATCGTCAGCTGGTCCTCGCACTGCCACTCAACCTTCTCGATGCAGCCCGGAACGGCGCGGCGCAGGGCCTCGACATGGCTCTCGCAGCGACGGGCATACACCTTGTTCTCAGTTTCAATCATTCGTTACTCCACCTCGCTCTGAGCGGTCTCGGTACCGAACACAGCGCGGTACATCGGCGTCGCGTGAAGTTCCTCGGTGCTCTGCTCGAGCACGATGCCGGTCGCGGTCTCCACACCGTGCACGAGAGGCAACGGGGTGGCGATGCCAAACCACAAGATCATGACAGCCAGGATGATTTCGGGGATAAGCATGAGCGCCGGGGCCTCATGCTTGCCCATACCCTGGGGCGCATGGCCGAATACCGACTTGAGTGCGATGCGGGTGAGCGCAGAGATGGCCACGGTAAGGCCGAGGGCGACCACGACGACCAGCCACATGGGACCGGCGGTAACACCGGCGACAAAAGTCAGGAACTCGGAGATAAACATGCCAAAGGGCGGGAAGGCACCAAGACCGAGCAGCGCCAGGACGGCGAGAACGGCGGTTGCGGGAGCAACCTCGACGACGCCCTGGATCTTGGCCAGGCTACGCGTGCCAAAGGCGTGCTGGATGTTGCCGGACACGCAGAAGGCAAGCGTCTTGGTAAAGCCGTGGAACACGCAGTGCAGCAGGGCCGCGGCGATACCCAGCGGGCCACCGATACCCAGGCACAGGGCGATAACGCCAACGTTCTCCACAGACGAGTACGCAAAGCGGCGCTTGAGGTCGTCCTGGCGAAACATCGAAAGTGCCGCCACCAAAATGGACAGCGTGCCGACGATCAGCAGCAAAAGTTGCGGATACTCGGCGCCCACGGCCTGGATGGTAAAGCCGTAGAAGCGCATGATCACAAGCATGGCGCACTTAAGCAGCACGCCCGAGAGCAGGGCCGAGACAGGGCTCGGGGCCTGGGAGTGGGCATCGGGCAGCCAAGTGTGCATGGGGAACAGGCCGGCCTTGGTGCCAAAGCCGATCACGATAAACGCAAAGGCGAGGCGCATGAGCGTCGGGTCGAACTGGTCGGCATACGGCAGCACGCACGACAGGAACGCGGCCTCGTGGGCGTTGGGAATCACGTCGGCGGCGTTGGCGTAGATCAGCAGCGTACCGAACAGGCCAAAGGCCACGCCGGCGGTGCAGACCATCGCATACTTCCAAGAAGCCTCGAGGGCCGTCTTGTTCTTGTAGATACCCACGAGGAACACGGTGGAAAGCGTGGTCGCCTCCACGGCGGCCCACGTGAGGATCATGTTGTTGGATAGGCACGCGAGCAGCATAGTGAACACAAACAGGCTAAACAGCGCAAAATACTGCTTGGCGCGCTCGGCGGGCATGGAGCCCTCCTCGATATCGGCCTTTACATAGGGCAGCGAGAACAGCCCCGTAAGAAAACCGATAAAGCCGATGAGCAGCACAAAGATGGCGCCCAGCGAATCGAGGTGGAACCACAGGCCAAGAGCGCTCGCGGTGTCGCCGCTCATAAGGACGTCACCGGCCGTCACAATCGACAGCACCAGGACGGCTGCGACGGAGACCAGGTTGAGACCGGCAAACACGTTATAGGACGTGTTCTTGGGCAAAAACGCCATGACCAGCGAGAACACCAAAGGGGTCGCGAGCAGGGCGAGAATCAACGTTTCCATGGACTACCCCCTCAGCTCGGACAGGTCGCGCGCATCGAGCGAGTGGGAGTCGTCCCAAATGCGACGCACGACGATGGACATGATGATGACGGCAAAGATGGCGTCGGTGGCGATACCGATCTCGATGATCTCGGGAGCGGTGGGGGCCAAAAGCGCGAGCGTCACGTGGCTGCCGTTTTCCATGAGGCAGTATCCAAAGATCTGCTTCATGATGTTGCGCTGCGAGATGATGCAGGTGAGGCCCACAAAGAAGTGAGCGAAGCTAATAGCGAGCGCAGGCGTTGCGACCTCGGCCGTGGGCAGGCTGATCTGCGTCACGACGGCAAAGCAGATCGCGACCTCCACGGCGATGATGCAAATGGCCCACGCGGGCTTAAGGCCGGCCTTGAGCGATGCGTCGCTCGGCTCGCCCATCTTCTTGTATGCGCGGTTAAGGATATAAGGGACCAGGACGACCTTGGTGATAAAGGCAGATCCAGCCCACATAAGCAGCTCCTGCGCACCGGTAGTGGCACCGAGCGTGGCGAGCAGTCCCACGAGCACCAGCGACTGCACCGCATACCAGCTGATGGCGTGCTTGATGTTCTTGGAGACGACCACCATGGTGGACGTGACGATCAGAAGGCCGCCAAGGATGTTGACGATCGAATAACCCATGTCGTTCTACCTCCTAACCGATCCAGCTGGCCGAAAGCGGGCCGCTGACGATAACCATGATGATGAGCACGATGAACACGAACGCCATCGCGCGGGGAAACGGGGCTCCCGCAGCGACCTCTTCGCTCGGCTCGCCAGGCAGGCAATAGCCCATCCACTTAAGGAACCAGGCAAAGGTGGCGACGGTCTCGGCGACCATAATGCACACGAGCACCAGGATCGCGACGTTGCCGGCACCCACAGAAAAGCCGCCGGCGATGATCTGGAACTTCGAGAAGAACGTGTTCATGGGCGGCACGCCGGCAATGGCGAGTGCCGCGACACCAAAGCCAACGCCCGAGATCGGGTACTTCTTTACGATGCCGCGAAGCTTGGGCAGCATACGCGTACCGAGCGTAAAGGAGAACGAACCGGCGATCAGGAAGAACAGCGTCTTGGCGAAAGCGTGGTTAAAGATGTGGCACACGGCGCCATCAAAGGCAAGCTGGCTGCCAAAGACCGAAAGGCCCAGACCAAAGAACACATAGGAGAGCTGGGCGATCGTGGAGAAGGCCAGCAGACGCTTCATGTCCTTTTGCGGCAGGTACATAAGGAAACCAAAGAGCATGGTGACCATGGCGTCGATAATGGCGACCCAGCCCACGATCTCGGGAATCTCGCCGGCAGAGACGAGTGCGCGCGCGAACACGCACACGCCGACCTTGACCATCGAGGCACCATGCAGGTAGGCCGAAACAGGCGTCGGCGCCTCCATGGCCGAAGGCAGCCACATGTACATGGGGACCTGTGCGGACTTGGCCCAGGCCGCAAACAGCACGAGCAAAAGGACGATAGCCTTGAGCTTGGCGTCGAGGCCGGCAATCGCGGTAATGGCGAAGGTACCGGTGTGGGCAAACACGATAGCGGCGCCCAGATACAGGCCGAGCGCACCGATATGCGTGATGATCAGGGCCTTCATGCCGGCCTTCTTGGCCGTAGGCGACATGTAGTAGCTAATGAGGCCCCAAGAGCACGCACCCGTGATCTCAAAGAACACGAGCTGGCCCAAAAGGGTCGAGCTGTACACAAGGCCGGCCATGGCGCCGATGAAGGTCGCGAGGTACGCGTAGAAGCGACGACGCGGTGCGTCGGGATGCTCACGGTTGTTCTCGCTCATATACGGAATCGAATAGATCACGACAAGCAGGCCGATACCCACAAAGGCGGGCGCGAGCAGCGTGCTCATGCGATCGAAGGTGAATCCCATGACAAGGGTCTGCCCAAACGAGATCAGGGGGACCTGCGTGTCGGGCATGCCGGCGCCAGCGAAATTCGCGGCGAGGGCAATGGTGCAGACCGTCGAGACGGCGGCACCCAAAACGCTGAACCACTTGGCGTACGGACGGGGGAACAGGGCGACGAGCACCGAGGCCACCATCGGGGCCGCGATAGCGACCAAGCCGAGAAGGGACAGACTGACTGCAAATGACATTGTTTCTCCCTTCTCCTACACGCCAACGACCACGAAGACAAACGCCAGAACGGCGATGCCCACGACGGCCCAGGTCTGATTACCGAGTACCTTAAAACGCGAGCGCGAGCAGGAGTTCTCGATCACGCCGCATACGACAAAGTCGATAAGGCACTTCACCAGGAAGATGACTGCACCCAGAACGGCGGCGGCGCCCACAGTCGCGGGCTCGCCCCAAGGGATGAAGATCGCGCAGAACCAGGCGACGACCAGGACCTGTTTCATGGACATGGCAAGCTTGGCCATGGCGAGCGACGGGCCGGAAAGCTCGGCGAGCGGACCTTCCTGAAGCTCCTGCTCGGCCTCGGCCTGGTCAAACGGCAGCTTGCCGAGTTCCATGTAGCAGGCAATCGCAAAAGCGATGCCGGCAAGGATCACGGCGACCGGTGCGTCAATGGCGCCCGTCATGATGTGCTGGCCCATGGTGGCGATGTCGGTGGAGCCGCACACCAGGGCGGCGGCAAACAGCGCCAGCAGCATGGACGGCTCGATGAGCACGCTCATGAGCAGCTCGCGGACGCCGCCGATACCGGCGTAGGCGTTGGACGAATCCACACCGCAGAGGGCGAAGAAGAAGCGGGCGAGCGCCAGGCTGTACATGATGGTGATGGCGTCACCAAAGACCGGGATGGGGCTTTGTGCCGTAAAGAGCGGCAGACCCATCGCGAGCATAAAGGCGACGGCGAAGAACAGCGGCGGCATAATGCGCAGCGCAAAGCTCGCATCCTCGCTCTGGGACTCGGGGCGCGCAAAGAGCTTGGCCAGGTCGCGGTAGTCCTGCATGATGCTGGGGCCGCGACGGTTGTGCATCTTGGCGCGGATCACGCGGCCGAGACCGGAGAAGAACGGTGCGACGGCCATGACGACCACGCCCT
>CABUUE010000083.1 GCA_902494685.1 uncultured Collinsella sp. | reverse complement strand
TGCCAGCCGATAGTCCTCCGCCGTCAAGCACAGTAGGCCCGGTACTGGCGAGAAATCCTCCGGCTTGGGAGGCTCATGAACACCTGGAGTAAAGCACACGCTGGCATCCATGGGATTGAACAAGTTATAGAATCCGTCAGCGTTTCGCTTTGCGAACACCTTTACTCTCGTGCCCATAATATCGAAGTTAAGATTGATGAGGTCATCCTCGAAGCAATCCAACTCGATAGCTTGTCCTTCAATAAAGGCAAGCTGAAGCGATCTGATGTTTCTCCAATCCGTTCCGTTAAACTTTGCCGGGTCCCATACAGCAGAGATTTCAAGCCGGTCGAGTAAACGAGCGAATGGCTCAATCTCTTGAATCTGCTTGTCTATTTCTTGCTCGAAAGAGTCGTCAAAATGCACGCGCCCATGAATTCGGCTATTTATTATCAACTCACCAGTTTGCTGTATTTCCTTTGCAAGATGGAGATCCCTTAAACGTTCCCGAATACCCCCGGTGTAGGTAAGACTGACACTGGACTGCCCTCCAAATCGAACGACGAAGCCACCAAATTTAATGTAGGCCCCCTCTTGGTCTTCCCCAATCATGCCCATAATGGTTTCAGTATGCTCGGACGTACCGATTGAGCACGGGCATCCCGCTTCTATGGCACAAACATCTTCGAGCTTGTCAATCGCATAGGATTCGCCATTCGAGGCAACACCGTAGAGATATGCGCCGTTTGCGAGTGAGGCTAACGAAAATGGGAGTTCGTCCGAATAGAGGGTCTTGACAATTTGGATTTTAGAGTAGCTTGGAATAGAACAGCCATCCTTTGCCTTCTCTCCGGGAACGACAAGGGAGACGTTTCCCTGCTTCCGCGCATCCCGCACAAAGTCACGACACAGCCTTTCAAGCTGTCTGGGCTTATCGAACAAGGGGTCGAATCGGTCACTTAGCGTTTTCTGGCCGCTGCCATTGAGCTGCGACAGTGCCTTATTGATGTCATAGGGCAGATATTGCTTGTAGTAGATGCCGTCTAGGGTCAAGTCAGGATTTAAAAAGACTTTGAAATAAAGGGCTCCGCGAAAAACTGTTGCATACTTCTTCAAATCCTCTATGCTGACACGTACCTTTGGATGCTCGCTGTGACGTCTGCTTACTGTGGCTTTTACTTGCGCGTCAATTTCTCCAATTAGGGTTTCTTTCGTCAGGGATTCTCCGCTGTAGACCTCTATGCGTCCATCGGTACACACCCCTTTGTCATTTTTGTCCAAATGGGGAAGTATGGTAGGAACGCAAGAAAAGGCCTCCTCCACTTTGGCGATACCGACTTCCTCAATCTTCTTGTTATCGGGCTTGTTTCTGCTCAATAGTCAGTCACCCCATGTTGCAACGAATCCTCCTGAAGCTGACAACTCGGCTCTTTTCCGAGGCGCTCCTTAAAGTCAAGAGATCAATAAGGCCCAAGGAATTTCTCTCCGTCAAGGTGAATCATATGGTCAGGCGTATCGGCGCACCACGCTTCAGTTTCCCAAGCCAAGTCACCAAGATAACCTTGCATGACTTTTCTGTTTGGGAAGCATGAAACGAGTATCAGCTCATGCCCACTTTCGCCAAACAGCTGAATTAGCTCTCGCTTTCGAGTCACGTCAACTGGGCCATGGCTCGAACACGCTTCCATGAGATAGAGCCAGTTCTTCTCTTCAAGCCACACAATTAAATCCGGTTCTTTGCCTCTGGGCGGCATTACCACGTTGATGCGCTTGAGCGTTTCGGCTTCGACCCTCTCATTCTCCTTGCTCGTGTCACCGATATAGAGAACCGATGCGCCAGGAGAAAACCTCGGGCAGAACTCTTCAACCACGCTTTTCACAAGAAGATTCTGTCCGCCAGCTGACAGTCGAATGCTTGAACCGTTCGGAAGAGTAACAGGGACTTTAACGAGCTCACGTTTCTCTTCGACCCTTTCAAGCCATGTTTCGTTGTTCTCTTTGTACCGAACCAGCTCTTTGCCGAAATCATCTTTGCCATAGTGTTTCAACAACTCGGCTGCCTGTCCACTCAACCGGTAGTTCCATTTCGGAGAATTGATTGGCCGAGCGGGATTGTCGGCATTCTCTTCTACAAGGCCCACCTGAACAAACTGATGCAACGTAAACCGTCGTATTGTCTCCCGTGTATTCGGCTTGTACTCGATGCAGAATTCTTCCGCAATCCAATCCATAATGGCACGAGTGCCGAGCATCAAGTTGGTTGCGTTGGACCATCCGTCGCCCAGTCCAAGCCCGGCAAGCGCGAGCAAAACCATTGCCGAACGTTGATTGCTCCTCTCCTCATCCATGTCTAGGCACTTCAGAAAGAGCTGGGCACCTTCAATCGTAACGGTGTCACGAGCTACACCATAAGTGAGCGACACTGCGCATCAACCTCCTCTTGGCTGATTCCCTGATACCATTGCCCTCCCAAGATGGACAATGACGACCTCGGTGGCGTTGGCATGGCGTTGAGGTCACTTGCATTGACCTGCGTGCTTCCAGATCGCGAGCGAAACCACTCTTCGATTTGGGTGCTACGGAGCCATAGGGAGAGACCATTCGCCTCTAACTCCGTCATCGGAACGGTTTTTCTTGGCGTCCCGGCATGAATATAGTTTAGATGATTCTCCAATGCCTCCGCTTCTGGAAGGTTTAGGGGATAGGCCTTGACTCTGCGACGCTCCTCTTTTGAGGAGAAACGCTTGACCACAACGAAGCTACCTGGGCCAATCAATTGCTTGCGTTGCTTTTCCGCACTGCAATCAATCCACTGAGCCTTTCCTTCCTTAACTGGATGCTTGAAACCATCATCTGAGAAGTTGCAGGAATAGATGAGCCGACGCAGTCCTTCTTTGAAATCAAAACTCAATACGTTGCGAGACCGAAAGTCAACCACTTTTCCCGTGCTCGCACATAAACCTTCCTCTTTGAGCGTTTTGAGCTTTCCCAACACGGCGGATTCCACGGGCCGAACGCGAACAGTCTTGTCTCCCGCTTCATCAACAAGACAGGAAAAAGGATATGAGTTGACGGTCTTTTCGCCAATTTTGTCCTGTGATTCGGTAACGCGAACCTCTGCCTTCTGTCTATTCTTTGATATGGCGAGAAGCATAGTCTCTTGCAGCACATCGGTATCTGAGAAAACCTCAGTTCGCGAGCCATAGATATGAAGTGCGTCGATGGACACTCTATCGAACATCCACTCGCGAAACGCTTGGAAATACTGTCCATTCATCCATGAACGCGGAACGATGGCAACGCACTGTCCCCCTGGCTTCAACGCCTTAATGGCGAGCATCAAGAACGCTGAGTAAAGATTTGGCGAACGCACTGGCAAAGACGCTTGCCTCGGGTCGTTTGCCGCCATCTTCTTGTAAGGGGGATTCAAGATAACGCGGTCGTAATCACTTTCGATAGGCACAGACAACGCATCTGTAACAATCGTTTTGTGCGCAATACCTAGTCGGTTCAACTCAGCATCAAAGATAGAGGCGAGGCGAGAATCCATCTCAACTCCATCAACGAACACGTTATTGTCGTATCGCTCCGCCAACGCGACGGACAGGATGCCAGTACCGGCCCCCAAGTCAAGGCACTTAAAGCGGTCAGTGCCTACATTGTCAGACATCATCGATGTAGCCAGCAACGCCGTCTGGTATGGAGTCAAATACTGGGAATAGTCTTCCCGCATATCGACAGTTGTACTGGCAACCGTCGCCGTCCTTGTATCCTCTGCACTCAATAGGGCAGCTGACGTCATGCTTAATCCCTCTCATCCAGCGCAAAGCGCCTTCAAATACATCTACCTAATCTTATCTCTCCGTGCAGACAAATAATGGACGCCGACTCTTGAAAGACCTCCGATAACCTTGCCACGGACAAGCAATTCCTCGAGCTGTGACACAGAAACGGCAGATTGCGCATATCGAAATCTAGGTATATTGTCCACAAAGCCGTTATAACAATCCATCACTTGCCGAAAAGGCACGATTAAATTGCAAGTCAGTGGACATTTGGTCACTTAAAACAAAAACAGCTCAGAGGCGAAACCTCTGAGCTGCGAACATTTGGTGGGCGTTAGAAGATTTGAACTTCTGACCTCTTCCGTGTCAGGGAAGCGCTCTCCCCCTGAGCTAAACGCCCAAATGGAGCGGACAACGGGGCTCGAACCCGCGACCCCAACCTTGGCAAGGTTGTGCTCTACCAACTGAGCCATGTCCGCTTACGAGGATTAATCTTACGTGATGCCCGCATCCTATGCAAGAACTTTTTTTGAAAAGTTTTGCGACGCCCTCGTGAACCTCGCGAAGACATCAGCCACCACGGAAAGCGCAGGCAAACGCAAACTCGCCGCAAGAGGCCTCTACATCTCACCGAGCATGATCCAGGCAGAGCTGTCCTGCGCGAGCCTGCCGTCTGCAAGCGGTGATGAGGTGAGCAGGACCCTGCCCGCCGGCAGTTCCACGGGCGCTGCGCCGAAGTTCGTCACACACGCCCAGCCGTTGTCGCGGCGATAGGCGATGACGCCGCCCTCAGCACCCTCGGCACCATCCGCAAGGCCGGTGCGCCCGTCAAGATCGAACCACGCAAGATCGTTGGCGCACCTGCGCAGCTTGCGCCGCATCCAGAGGGCGTCACGATAGAGCGCAAGCATCGATGTCGGGTCCGCTTCTTCCCTATCGGCAGCGTAATCGGAAAACCATGCAGGCTGCGGCAGATGGGGCGCCGCATCGGCGTCCGCAGGCGAAAACCCAAACGATCCGCCCTGCGCGGGATCGTCCGCCGCTACCCATGGCAGGGGCACACGACAGCCGTCGCGCCCCTTCTCGCGCTTCGGTCCGTGCGTATTGGTCGCAGTAGGATCTTCGAGTGCAGCCCACGGAATGTCAGCCACCTCAAAAAGACCGAGCTCCTCACCCTGATACACGTATGCCGAGCCCGGAAGCGCCAGTTCAAGCAAAAGGGCCGCCCGCGCGCGGCGCTCGCCGAGTTCACGGTCCTCGTCATAAGACGACCCGTCGCGTAAGAGCCAGTCGAGCGCAATCTGGTGGTAGCGCGTCGCCTTGATCTGCGGCAGGGCATAGCGCGTCGCCACGCGCGGCACGTCGTGGTTGGAGAGTACCCAGGTCGAGGCGGAATCGGATTCGATGGCTGCCTTCAAGCCCTCCTCGATTGCAGCGTGCATGTCATCATAGGTCCAAGTGGCCTTGGCGAACTCAAAGTTGAATGTCTGGCCAAGCTCGTTGGGACGCGCGTAGAGATACTGGCGCTCGGGCAGCACCCACGCCTCGGCAACGGCGCTGCGCGGCGGATTATAGCGGTCGAACACGCGGCGCCACTCGCGATAGATCTCGTGGACCTCGTTGCGGTCCCACAGCGGATGAGCGCCGTCGTCAACCATGTCATCGCCCTCGGCGAGATGCCACCGGTCGAGGTCATCGCGGTCGAGATCCTTGGCAAGACCGTGCGCCACATCAATGCGAAAGCCATCGACGCCTCGATCGCTCCAAAATGTCAGGACGTCGCAAAAGAACGTGTGAACCTCGGGGCATGACCAGTCAAAGTCCGGCTGCTCAGGCGTAAACATGTGCAGATACCACTGACCGTCCGCAACACGCGTCCAGGCGGGGCCGCCAAAGTTGGCATTCCAATTGGTGGGAGGCAGCTCGCCATGTTCGCCGCGACCATCGCGAAAGATATAACGGGCGCGCTCGGGCGATCCGGGGCCGGCGGCAAGAGCGGCTTTGAACCAGGGGTGCTGGTTGGATGAATGGTTAGGCACGATGTCGACGATGACCTTGATGCCGCGCGCGTGAGCCGCAGCGATCATGTCATCGAAGTCGTCAAGCGAGCCGAGACGTGGGTCGACATCGCAGTAGTCCGCCACATCATAGCCACCATCAACAAGAGGCGATGGGTAAAACGGGCTCAGCCAGATGGCCTCGATACCCAGCTGCTCAAGATAGTCCATCTGCTGGGTAATGCCCGCGATATCGCCCAGACCCGAACCAGTCGAATCCTTAAACGAGCGCGGGTAGATCTGATAGATCGCGGCGTCGGACATCCATGAGCGCGAAGAAGACTTTTCTGTAGCCATGGGGCGTATCTCCCTTGCAACGAGGTTATGCGAGATGCCCACGATGATACGCCCAAAGCGGATATTCGCGGCAAACAACGCCACGGCCACGACCCAAAACGCTCGCTCCCTCTCGGGTTCGAGCCTCCTGGGACGAATCGACCGATTGGTGAAAAGAACAGAAAACCCACTCCCCCGGCCACGACAGCGAGCGGGCTCCGGGTGCCCCAGGTTGCCGCGAAAGAGAAGGGAAGCGTACTTTATGTACGCGACCGACGATTGAGGGGTAAGATGGGGTGCCCGGGGCTCGCGCAGCGTCAACAAAAAACGCGGTTCGTTAGAACCGCGTAAGACAGTTGGAGCGGACAACGGGGCTCGAACCCGCGACCCCAACCTTGGCAAGGTTGTGCTCTACCAACTGAGCCATGTCCGCATATGTAAAACAAAACGGGCGCCGGAGCGCCCGGATGTTGCCTGGAGGCGAAGCCCGGATTCGAACCGGGGGTAAAGGCTTTGCAGGCCTCTGCCTTACCACTTGGCCACTTCGCCGAAAAAGGACCGACTAAACGGTCCGGAAATGCAATGGAGCGGACAACGGGGCTCGAACCCGCGACCCCAACCTTGGCAAGGTTGTGCTCTACCAACTGAGCCATGTCCGCT
>CABUUE010000082.1 GCA_902494685.1 uncultured Collinsella sp. | reverse complement strand
GATCCGGTTCCACCGGGCCGCGCGGCAAGGAGATATATTGCCAGACCGCGAAGCCCTGTGGGACGTCAATTCCACTCTTCACAAGTCCTACACAACATATTGCTTTCTATAGGTAATAGAAAGACTGGTGTGGATCTTCCGCGCGTATCAGATGATGACCCTTTGGTTCAGGAATATATAGAGATCGGTCACCTGTAAGTGTTTATCTACCCGCGCTTTTAGCAATGTAGACCAGCGCTTTCGATAAAAAAGAGGGAGCGCCGCGCACAACGCGACACTCCCCTAGCGATTCAAGAGAATCTATTAGGCCTCGAGAGCCTTCTTGGCGATGGTAGCCAGCTCGTTGAAGGACTCGATGTCCTCGTAAGCCATCTGAGCCAGGACCTTGCGGTCGAGCTCGATGCCGGCAACCTTCAGGCCGTGCATGAACTGAGAGTAAGAGATGTCGTTCAGACGAGCAGCAGCGTTGATACGAGTGATCCAGAGAGAACGGATCTCGCGCTTCTTGTTGCGGCGATCACGATACTGATACTGCAGGGAGTGCTGGACCTGCTCTTTAGCATGCTTGTAAGTACGCGAAGCGGCACCGTAGTAACCCTTCGCACGGTGCATAACGGTACGGCGCTTCTTCTTGGCGGCAACAGCGCGCTTAATACGTGCCATGTTCTATCAACTCCTAGACGGTAAAACGAAAAACGGGAACGCGAACTTAGGCGAGACGCGACTTGATGACCTTGCGGTCGGCAGCGGCGATCTCGGTCTCCTGACGGAAGCCACGCTTACGCTTGGTGGACTTCTTGCTCAGGATGTGGCTCTTGAAAGCCTTGGCGCGCATAAGCTTGCCGGTACCAGTCTTGCGGAAACGCTTCTTGGTGCCGCTGTGGGACTTCATCTTAGGCATGAAATACTCCTTAATCGGTTACAGAACACTAGTTACTTGGTATCGCTTGCCGCTTTATCCTCATCGAAGGCGCCCTTAATCGGGGCGAGCAGCATAAGCATGTTACGGCCTTCCATCTTAGGCTTGGACTCGACCGTAGCGTAAGACTTGAGATCCTCGGCGAGACGCTCGAGAACGTTAAGGCCCTGCTCCGGGTGAGCCATCTCACGGCCGCGGAACATGATGGTGATCTTAACGCGTGCGCCCTTCTTGAGGAAACGCAGAACGTGGCCCTTCTTGGTCTCGTAGTCGCCAACGTCGATCTTGGGTCGGAACTTCATTTCCTTGACCTCGACCTTGGACTGGTTCTTACGAGCAGCCTTGGCCTTCATGGCCTGCTGGTACTTGAACTTACCGTAGTCCATGACCTTGCAGACCGGCGGCTCCGCGTTGGGAGCGATCTCGACCAGGTCGAGACCCTGATCGTCGGCGACGCGCTGAGCATCGCGGATGGCGAACAGGCCGAGCTGAGAGCCATCGACGCCAATCAAACGGCACGAAGATGCAGTAATCTCGTCGTTGATGCGGGTGTCATCAGACTTAGCTATTTTCCCTACCTCCATTCATAAAAAAATAACCCGGCGCTTCTCAGCAACCAGGTCGTACACATAGACATCCTCGATTTGAGGAAGAGAATCTAAGTTGTATGACCAGTCAGCTGCTCATTGGCGCCAAAAGGTGGGAACCCTCGGGTTCCTCTTTAGGGCATTGCGGGGACAACGCCTTGCGAATAATAACACGTACAGCACGTTATCACATTACGTACACGAAAAAGGGGCCTTGACCCCCTTGAACGCTCGCTTGCATGTATGGTGCCCGAGGCGAGACTCGAAGGGCCTTCGCTTCGCGAAGCCCCGGGCTTCGGGCGCGTGGCGCCCTCGCCACGCTCCGCTACAGACAGGCCACAGGCCTGTTTGCTTAACGCTTCGCGCGCTCACGCGAGTTCGGCACGAAAAAGGGGGCCGCAACCCCCCTGAACGCTCACTTGCATGTATGGTGCCCGAGGCGAGACTCGAACTCGCACGTTGTTGCCAACGGTGGATTTTGAGTCCACTGCGTCTGCCAATTCCGCCACTCGGGCACGCAATGCGTGAGTTAGTTTATCACAGCTTTCTACCGATTAGTCCGAAAATGGAACTTCGAGCATTTCGATGAGTTCGACCGTGCGGAGCATCTCGCGCTGACGGCATCCGCGACCGTCGACCGAAGCCTCACCCATCTGGTTATCGTAAGGGTCCTCGCGCATGCCGTCGAAAGAGGGCTCAAACTCTGCCTGGAATCGATTGTTGGCCACCATACGCCATGGGTCGAGATTGCCAAAGTAGTGACGGCGGCGCCACTCCTCCCCCATCCTGTGAGCAGAAGATCCAAATGACACGTCGGCGTTGAGCCAACCGGTCTGCGGCGTATAGAACTCTGCCCAGTCGTGCGACCCCACCGAATCGGGCGCAACGTACAGGCCGCTCTGCCAACGGGCAGGCACGCCCGCGATACGGCACATGGTGATAAACGTGAGCGCCATAACGCCGCAATCGCCGCGGAGCGAATGCGCGCAGTCATCGGCAATAGATCCCAAAAGCAAGTACGGCGGCTGATAGCGATAGTCGATATGCTGCGTTAGGTAATCATAGATAGCACGGGCGCGATCGAGCGGATCCTCGAGTCCGTCAACAACACCGGCCGTCAGCTGCTGCAGATACGGCGTGAATGCAATGTGCGGACGGTCCTCGGAAATATCCTCGGGCAGAGGCGCGTCCATACGCGGATGAACCGGAAGTGTGCCACCGTAGACATCACAATAAGCAGCATCGATGTGATAACGATAGGTCACCGAGAATGAGCGTTCACTCGAAGAAGACCACGAGGCGGTACGCGCCGAAGCGTTCGCGGGAGCAACAGCACCCTCCGGCGTCATGTCGAGAATCTCGACCCGAGACTGCTGACGGCAGGCAGCCGCAACGGGAAGCCAAGCGCAAACGGTCTCCCCCTCCAGAGCGCCGGGGACAGACACGGACGCTTTAAGCGTAATGACGCGAGCCAATCCGTTTTGCGACTCCATCTCCTTGAGCATCTCGTTGCGCAGTGCTGTTCCGTCCGTAGAATCGAGACGCATGCCGGGGACCTCTTTGGGATATACGCGAAGCGAATCGAGGAAGTTGTCGAGAACGAACAGCTCGCCGTCGATAAAGCGCCAGTCAATACGCTTACGGTCAATCAGATCGTCAAACTGCTCCTCGGTAAACTCAGGCCACTCCTCGCGAATCATCGCAATGGCTCGATCGCGCGACACCGAAAAATGAAGCGGCGTCTCAAGCATGCGATACCGCTCGGCACGAACGCAAGCCGCCAGCGAAGGCTCAGGGTTCTGCTCCAAAAGGCGATCGCAGGCGGCAACAGCCTGCGTCAAATACCCGGCATCCTTAAGACGAAGAATCTCAGGCGGTAGCCCAATATCGAGATAGCGAAAATCATCACAGCAGACATCAACAGAACAACCAACAGGACCCTCGTCAATAACCTTCCCATCCGAAGGCAGCACATTAATAGCAGCCATACCAAACTCCAAGTCATTAGAACGCTTGAAGTCCATTGTAGCGAGATAAAAAAGAAAGCCCCAACAAAGGAACCCTCAACACCGATAAACGGTACCTCTAAAAATGAATTCAGCCCAGTAGCCCTGTAGCGAGTTAACGAAGGAGGCCCCGTTCACCCGAAGCTTTTCCCATTGCGCGACTTCTGGCAAAGCCAGGTGAGCGCAAGGGAAAAGCGTAGGGTGAACGGGGCCTCCGGCGGGAAGTTAAACCGCTACTTACGCCTTGTTGACGGATCCAAACTCCTCCATGAGCTCCTTGGTGCGGGCAACGATGTTGTCGCGACCAGGCTTGAGGAGCTTGCGGGGATCAAAGCCCTTGCCCTGCTGATCCTTGCCAGCCTCGATGTACTCGCGGACGCCCTTGGCGAAGACGAGCTGCAGGTCGGTGTTGACGTTGATCTTGGAGATGCCCAGGGAGATGGCCTTCTTGATCTGATCCTCGGGGATGCCGGTACCACCGTGCAGAACGAGGGGCAGGTCGCCGGTCTGAGCCTTGATCTCGCCCAGACGCTCGAAGGAAAGGCCAGCCCAGTCGGCGGGATACACGCCGTGGATGTTGCCGATGCCGCAGGCGAGGAAGTCGACGCCCAGGTCAGCAATCTGCTTGCACTCAGCAGGGTCAGCGAGCTCGCCGTTGGAGGTCACGCCGTCCTCGGTGCCGCCGATGCCGCCGACCTCGGCCTCGATGGACATGCCCTTGGAGTGGGCAAGCTCAACGAGCTCCTTGGTGCGGTCGAGGTTAAGCTGGAAGGTCTCCTCGTGAGAGCCGTCATACATGATGGACGTGAAGCCGGCCTCGATGCACTTGAAGCAGTCCTCGTAAGAACCGTGATCGAGGTGAAGGGCGACGGGAACGGTAACGCCCGTGGCCTCGACGGCAGCCTTGACCATGTCGGCGCAGACCTTGAAACCGCCCATCCACTTAGCGGCACCAGCGGTGCACTGAAGGATCAGCGGAGACTTGGCCTCCTCGGCGGCCTGGAGAATAGCCAGGGTCCACTCGAGGTTGTTGGTGTTGAAGGCACCGAGAGCGTACTTGCCGGCCTCGGCCTTCTTGAGCATGTCTGCTGCGTTGACGAGCATAAAAGAAACCTCCTGTAAGGTTGCTCCGATAACGCCTGAGATTTTACCACGGCGTACCCGAGCATAAACGTTCGTTTGTTCACGAATATCGTCCAAACAGACTTTTTTTGACCGTTTGCCCTACGGAATCGACCCGTTGGGGAAAAATAGCTTGACGTTTGGACGCTTCTCGTGCTTCAGGAGCTGACTATAAAGCTACGCCTGCATGAAAGGGTTCTGCATGAGCTCGCGTGCCATGGTGGTCGAATCGCCATGGCCGGTTAGGCAAACGGTATCGGGCGGGAGAAGCCGGGCGAGCTTGGAGAGCGAGCGCAGAATCGCCGCTTCGTCTCCTCCAGAAAGATCGGTGCGGCCGTGGCTGCCCGGGAATAGTGTGTCGCCCACAAAGGCAATGTTCCCCTGCTCGGTGGCAGCAAACAAGACGATCCCGCCCGGCGTATGCCCTGGCGTCTCGATCACCTGCAGGCAGATATCGCCCACCTCGATTGAATCGCCCTCGGCGAGCAGGCGCGTCGGCTCCCCAGGGTCGGGCGTCTCAATGCCCCACATAGCTCGCTGTTCCTCGATGTTCGCATGCGGCACCGCCACATCCTTGGCACACAGCTCATACTGGCAGCCCTCGCCAATGGTGGTTCGTACGCCGGCAACACCACCAACATGATCAGCATGGCCATGAGTGCATACGGCGCCAAGCATGCGTACGCCGGGATGCTCGGCTCGAATATGCTCCACCAAGCGCCCGCCTTCCCATGCGGGGTCGATAATCACGCACTCATTGTCCGAAATAACAGCATAGCTATTGGTCTGAATGGGACCGTTTACGAGCGTCTCGATCTTGACCGATCCCTTGGGAGTTAAATCCAAGGACACAGCATTCATGTCCCTCTCCTCTCAATAGAACTCGAGGCATCGAACGATGCCTCGAGTGTAGCGAATATCGAAAATGTGGCACGTTCGTCGCGACTAAACGCGACGCTTAAGCTGGGCTCCACCCTCGCCGGGCATCAGGCGGCGCGCGTCGTAGACCGAGTCAACGCTGCTGATGGAGGCCAGCAGTGGATCCAGACCACTCGCGTCCGAGATCTCGACCATAAAGCGCAGGGTTGCAATACCCTCGCGGTTGGTCGACGTGGCGGCAGAAAGGATATTGCCGCCTGCATCGCCAATGGCGATGGTGACGTCCTTGAGCAGGCCCATGCGGTCCAGGCACTCGACCACAATCTCGACCTGGAAAAGCGTATCGGCAGCACCATCCCACTCTACGTCAATCATGCGCTCGGGATGTTCCATAAGGCCCTTGACGTTGGGGCAGTTGGCGCGATGCACCGAAACGCCACGACCGCGCGTGATGAAGCCGACGATGTCGTCGCCCGTCACGGGGTTGCAGCAATGAGCCAGACGGACCAGCAGGCCGCTGTTGCTCTCGCCCTTGACGATAATGCCGTTACTGGCGCTCTTACCGCGCTTTTGCGGCTTGCGGTTGGAGCCGCGAGCGGGCTGCTTTACGACCTCGGCGATAGCCTCGGCCTTGGTGAGCTGTTCCTCGGGCTTGGGGTCCAAGATTTGCTCGACCTTATTGCCCACAGCGCGCGGGGCGACCTTGCCCGCGCCAACGGCTGCAAACAGGTCCTCGAGCTGCTTGAAGTTAAACTGCTCCGCCACGGCGTTGAGCGCACGCGTGGATCGTGGCGTAGAGATGCCATACCCGCGCTTACGCAGGTCCTTGGCCAGTATATCGCGGCCGGCGGCAGCGTCGTCATCCTTGGTCGCGGCGGCGAAATAACGGCGAATCTTTGACTTGGCCGAAGGTGTCTTGACGATCTTGAGCCAATCGCGCGACGGCTTAGAGCTCTTGTTGGTCAGGATCTCGACACGGTCACCCGTCTTGATCTCGTGCGTGAGCGGCGCCACCGCACCGTTGATCTTGGCGCCGACACAGTGGTTACCGACCTCGGTATGAACGGCGTAGGCAAAGTCGAGCGGTGTAGAGCCGGCACGAAGCGCCATGACCTCGCCCTTGGGCGTAAAGACAAAAATCTCCTGGTCAAACAAGTCGACCTTCAGCGAGTGCAAGTATTCCTTGGCATCGGTGATCTCGTCAGACGCCGCCCAATCGAGTGAGTGCTTGAGCCAGTTAATCTGGTCGTCCAGACGCTG
>CABUUE010000081.1 GCA_902494685.1 uncultured Collinsella sp. | reverse complement strand
CCGATGACAAAGAAGACCACCTGGTACAGAAAGCAGACCGTGAGCAGCGTGACGACAATCTGATTGAAGATCACGATGGGTGTGTTGGTTTGTAAAAAGGCGAGCATGCAGGCTCCCAGGAACGCGTTACGTAAACAATCGTATATCTTACCGCAGGCTTACCGAGTTCAAGAAACCACCTAATACTGGCTAGGCTTCGAGAAGACCGAGCTGCGGAACGATTTCGTCGCCGGCGGCGGTGCGGCCAAGCGAGCGCGGGGCCAGGTCGTCAAGAACCGCGGTGAGATCCCACGGTAGCTCGTCGCGGCACTCAATGCGCTCCCCTGTCACGGGATGGTCGAATGCGACGCGCCAGGAATGAAGGAATTGCCTGGTCAGCCCATGATCGGCGCGTGCATCGCACTTGCCGTAGAGCGGATCGCCCACGCAGGCGTGGTTGATATGGCGCATATGCACGCGAATCTGATGCGTGCGGCCCGTAAACAGGTGGCACTCGACGAGCGTATAGCCGTCGTCAAAACGCGTGGAATCGAAGCGCTCAAGGACCTTAAAGGTCGTAATGGCCTGACGAGCAAAGGGGTCGTCCGAAACTGCCATCTTGACACGGTCACGCGAAGAACGGGCAATGCCGGTGTTAATGGTGCCTTCATCCATGGCGATGTGCCCGTGGACAAGCGTGATATAGCGGCGGTCGAGCGTACGCGTGCGAATGAGATTTTGAAGCGCGCGCTGCGTGTCATCGTCCTTTGCCGCAAGCATGAGGCCCGAGGTATCGCGATCCAAACGATGCACGATACCGGGGCGGTCCTCACCCTGCACGGTACCAAGATGGTCGATGCCACAGTGGTAGACCAGAGCGTTCGCAAGGGTGCCGCTCTCGTGGCCATGGGCGGGATGGCACACCAGGCCCCGCTGCTTGGAGAGCACGATAAGGTAGTCGTCCTCGTAGCGGATATCGAGGGGAATGGCCTCGGGAATCACGTCAGTCGGATCGTGAGGCTCGGGCAGGTCGACCGAGATGCGGTCACCGGCGCGTACGGCATACTTTTTTGACAGACAGGTCTCGCCGTTCACGATTACTGCACCGCCCTCGATCAGATGCGCGCAGGCAGAGCGCGTGGGGCAGCCGTCGTTGGCACCCAGAAAGGCGTCGAGACGCTGGCCAGAGCAATCGTCGGCAACAAGAATATGGATGTCGGCCATTAACGCTCATTCCTTTCGCGAATCTTGCGGGCACGCTCCCCACGCTGCTTGGCTTTGCGCTTGGCGCGGGCCTCATCACGGGCATTGAGCTCGGCAGTCGCATCGACTTCGCGGGCCGCAGGGCTCAAGAACATGTAGCCGATGAGGGCAAGCACGACGCCTACGGTGATGCCGATATCGGCCACGTTAAAGACGGGAAAGTCGATGAAGGTGGTGGCAATAAAATCGGTCACAAAGCCAAAAGTCAGACGGTCGATCGCGTTGCCAATGGCGCCACCCGCGACCATAGCCATGCCCACGACCTCAAGACGAGCGAGCTGAGGCGTACGGAGCAAGTACACGGCAATGGCGACAATGACCGCAAGCGCCAGCAAAGCGAACGCAACGCCATGCCCCTCGCCCATGCTAAAGGCAGCACCGATATTACGGACAAACATAAAGTCGATGACACCGGGGATGACGGTCACATGCAAAGCGTCGCCCACGGCACGAACCGCAAGCTTGGTCAGCTGGTCAAGAAGCAGCACAACCAGCGCTACACCACCAGCAACACCCAACCGCCAACGCAAAGGCGGCGTCATATCCCCAGCACGACCCAAATCAATCCCCTACCCTCAAGAACATCGAATTCCGTTTAACGTAAATCAATATCTTATATTGACCAGCAACGAAATAGCCGATGATTCGTTACCGACAGCGAAAACCCGCCAGAGCGAGCAAGGTGCCTTGAAGCAAGGCGGCATAGACCTTATGGTCATGCCGCCGAAGCTGAAAGGCAGATTGCCGCTCTGGCGGGTTTGCAGCGTCAACCGGTTACGCGGTTTGATAAAACCGCGTAACTACAAGGCATTCGCGCAGCGCTTGCAAATATGCGCGTGGCCGTTGTACTCGCCGACGGTGGTGCGATAGTTCCAGCAACGGTCGCAGCACTCGCCCTCGGCTGCCTCGATGGCAACGGAGAGTTCCTCGCCCTGGGTCAGCTCAACATCGGAGACGATGTAGAACTCGGCCAGGTCGACGGCCTTATCACCGGTCAGCAGCGCGTACTTCTCGGCGGGAACGACCGCCTTGACGCGGACCTGCTGGCTCTTGGTGAAGGTACCGGCGGAGCGGGCATCCTCAAGGGCCTTGGTCACGGCGCTACGGAGCTCGAGTGAAGCCTCGAGCACGCCCTCAAACTCATTGGCCTCGTCGAACGTGATGGGCGACTTGTACCAATCGAGCAGCGCGGCGTACTTCTGGTGATCGACGCAGCCGGCGGGCGCATAGGCCATGGCCTCGTCGACCGTGTAGGACAGGATCGGCTGAAGGTCGCGCATGAGCATCGAGAAGAGCTCGGCCAGCACGGTCTGGGCGCTGCGGCGCTCGAGCGAGCCGGGCTTCTCACAGTACAGACGGTCCTTCAGGGCGTCGAGATACACGTTGGAGAGCTCGGTAACCACGAAGTCGTAGAGCGCACGGTAGGCGCGCGGGAACTCGTAGCTGGCGTAGGCATCGTCGACCTCGGCCTGAACCTGGGTCAGACGGGCAACCATGAGCTTGTCGAGCGGCAGCAGGTCGGCAAAAGCGACGCCGTCGGTCTCGGGCTCAAACTGACCCTCGAGCTCGGAGAGCAGGAAGCGCAGCGTGTTGCGGAAACGACGGTAGGCATCGGACGTACGAGCGAGAATCTCGTGGTCGATGGAAACGTCAGAGCTGGTGTCGACCGAGGCAACCCACAGACGGATGATGTCGGCGCCCATCTCGTCGCAGACCTTGTTGGGGTCGATGACGTTGCCGAGCGACTTGGACATCTTTCGACCCTGGCCGTCGAGGGTGAAGCCCTGCGAGACGACCGCCTTGTACGGAGCGTGGCCGTTGGCACCCACCGAGGTGAGCAACGAGCTCTGGAACCAACCGCGGTGCTGGTCGGAGCCCTCGAGATACACGTCCGCCGGATACTCCAGCTCGGGACGGTACTCGCAGACGGCCTTCCAGGAGACGCCGGAATCCCACCACACGTCGAGGATGTCCTTATCGGCCTTGAGGTGATGGCCGCCGCACTTGGGGCAGACGCAGGCCTCGCCCAGGTAGCTCTCGGGAGCGTCGGTGAACCAGGCGTCGGAGCCCTTCTCGTGGAAGAGCTTGATGACGGCGTCGAGCGTGGCGTCGTTCATAACCTTCTCGCCGCAGTCGGCGCAAGTGTAGCTGGGGATAGGCACGCCCCAGTTGCGCTGACGGCTGATGCACCAGTCGGGACGCTGCTCGACCATGGCGCCGATGCGGTTTGCCGCGTGGGCCGGATACCACTTGACGTTCTCGCGGACCTCTTTGCCAGCCTGCTCGCGCAAACCAGTCTTGTCCATCGAGACAAACCACTGGTCGGTAGCACGGAAGAGCACCGGGTGCTTGCAGCGCCAGCAGTGCGGATAGCTGTGCGTGATCTTCTTCTCGAGGACCAGGGTGCCGCGCTCGCGCAGGAACTCGATGATGTGCGGGTTGGCCTCATCGGTATCCATGCCGCTGAAGGGACCACCGGTGCCAAACTCCTCGCCGGTGTAGAACTTGCCGTCATCATCGACCGGCATGCAGATGTCGGTAATGCCCTCCTTGAGGCAGGCAAAGTAGTCGTCGACGCCGTGGCCGGGCGAGTTGTGGACGATACCGGTACCGTCATCGACACCGACGTAATCGGCCAGCAGCGCCACGCCCTCAACACCGTCAAAGATCGGCTGCTTGTAGTGGATGTGGTGGAAGGTCTCGGCGGGAACCACATAGGGCTTACCGTCGACCATAACCGGGGTGTACTCCCAACCAAACTCCTCGCAGCACTTGGGAGCCAGGTCCTCGAGCATGACCTCGGCACGACCCTCGTGCTCAACGGCGACATAGGCGGCGCCGGGCTTGAGGGAAACTGCCTGGTCGGAGGGAATGGTCCACGGCGTGGTCGTCCAGATGATGAAGTCAACCGGGCCGTCGAAATTCTCGAGACCGGCGGGCTTGGAGGTCATCTCGAAGCGCACGAAGATGGACGGGCTCGTCTCATCGGAGTACTCGATCTCAGCCTCGGCCAGCGCGGTGTGGCAGTGCTTGCACCAGTGAACCGGCTTGTGGCCGCGATAAATCATGCCCTTATCGAACATGGCCTTGAAGACCTCGATATCGGCGGCGTCATGCTGGTGATAGAGCGTCAGATAGGGGTTGTCCCAGTCGCCGAGCACGCCCAGACGGCGGAAGCCAGCCTTCTGAAGCTCGATGTTCTCGACAGCGAACTCGTTGCAGAGCTCACGGATCTTGGCCGTGGGGGTCTGGTTGAACTTCTCGGTGCCGAGCTTCTCCTCGACCTTATGCTCGATCGGCTGACCATGGCAGTCCCAACCGGGGACATAGGGAACCTCATAGCCCTGCATCATCCAGTAGCGGTTGATCATGTCCTTGGAGATCTTGTTCATGGCATGGCCGATGTGGATCGGACCGTTGGCGTACGGAGGACCGTCGTGCAGCACGAACTTCTTGTGACCCTCGTTCTTCTTCAGAACCTGCTCGTAGACCTTGTTATCCTGCCAGTCCTTGAGTCGCTTGGGCTCGGACTTGGAAAGACCGGCACGCATGGGAAAACCGGTCTTGGGCAGATTCATCGTCTGCTTGTACTCGTTTGCCACGGTA
The DNA here is from genome assembly GCA_902494685.1 of uncultured Collinsella sp. GTDB lineage: Bacteria > Actinomycetota > Coriobacteriia > Coriobacteriales > Coriobacteriaceae > Collinsella. The sequence goes on along the minus strand of CABUUE010000081.1, from coordinate 2,087 downwards.
CCCCTTTCATGTCGTGGGCGCGCACGCCCGTTGGGCACCAAAAAAGCGCCCGTCCCTACAAGCTGGGACGAAGCGCCACAAAACGGGCAGCCTGCCCGTAAAAGCTCTTCGCTTAACCACCCAGCTTAGATGCCCTCGCCCGCATATTCGCGCGCTCGCATCCGTTACTCGGCTGGCCTGTATCGACGACCATCTCGGCGATGTCTACTAAGACGAACCTGCACGGCACGTCCGTTGGGACCGCAGCTCCGGGGTGATTTTCATCGGTCGCATGCACGGGTTCTCAGCGCTCCCCGCTCTCTGTAGCATGCGGACGGCCGACTACTCGTCCCCATCAACGCTTATGCGGAGTATGCTAGCACGTTCCGCGCCGGCGAAAAACCCTCAACACTGGTTTTATACGTTCGAAATTTCTCGCTATTACAGCCCTTCTCTAGGAGCAAAATACCTGAAAGCACTTTATCGAACGAAAGAAGGTTGCTATGCGCACGATTGGAATGAGCGACTACACCGTTGGCGAGGATTGCTTTACCGAGCTGCCAACTGCACTGGCGGAGTACGGCGCGAAGAAAGTCGCCATCATTGGCGGCAAGCGAGCCCTGGCTGCGGCGCTCCCGGGAATCGAGGCGGCACTTGAAGGTACCGATGTCGAGGTCCTGGAGACGCGCGACTATGGCACCAACAGTACGCGTGCCAATATCGCCAAGGTCGTGAACTCCCCTGCCTGCCAGGAAGCCGACGTGCTCATCGCATGCGGCGGCGGCAAGGCGCTCGACACTGTGAAGACCGCAGCCATCGAGCTCAAGAAGATCGTCTTCACCGTCCCGACGATCTGTTCTAACTGCTCCGCCGCGACCGCCATTGCCGTTGTCTACAACGACGACGGCTCGCTCGAGGGCTATTCGTACCCCAACCGACCCGCGCACATCTTCATCAACCCCAAGATCATCGCCGAGGCACCGGCAGAGTACTTCTGGGCCGGCGTGGGAGATGCCCTGTCTAAGCAGCCCGAGGTCGAATACGCCACGAGTGCCGGCAACCTAGAGCACACGGCAGGCCTTGGCCTGGCACTCGCCCATACCTGCTCCGAGCCGCTGTTTACCTATGGTGTGCAGGGTCTTGAGGATGTGCGCCAGAATCTGTCGAGCGAGGCCGTCAAGCAGATCGCGCTCGACATCGTGGTCAACACGGGCTATGTCTCGAACCTGACCAACCAGAACGATTACTACTACAACTCGAGCGTGGCACACGCGTTCTACAACGCTACCTGCAGCATTCCGCGTGAGGGCACCTACCTGCATGGCGAGGTCGTGAGCCTGGGCGTGCTGGTACTGTTTGCCTATACGGGCGATACCGAGAACCTTGAGCGCTACGCCGCCTTTAACAAGCAGATGGGGCTGCCCGTAACGCTTGAGCAGGTTGGCCTTACCGAGGCAGATATCCCGGCCCTGTGCGAATACGCGCACGCCACCAACGAGTGGAAGCAGGGAAACCCCGAGCCCTTCACCGACGAAAGATTCGCCGCCGCCATCAAGGCTGCCAACGCCTACGGCCACACCCTCTAGCTCTAACCCAAAACCACCACAAGGGAGCAGTACCTTTGTGGTGGTTTTTTATTGCACCACCATTCAGTTCGTACTCGAACCCGATTCTTTTACGAGAAAGGGTTCGGGTACGTTTTTTGTTTATCGGAAATTCTGCGGAAGGGCTACTCGGAACGGTAAACAGGAACGAACAGAGGCAGGATATCATCGTGGTGATGGTATCCTGCCTTTTATTTTGCGGAACCAAGGTCGCTTTATGCGAACTTGATCGCCACTTATATGGCGCATTGATGGCAATTGCTGCGTACGTGCGTACCGGGAGCCTTTACACCTCTGGCAAGGCGTAACACACTAGTCTTTGTTCTAAAGTCCGTGTGCTAAGGGGGCAGGGCCCTTAGAATTCCTGTGGAGTGTGTACGCACGTACGTAGGAAAACAGCAAATTACGCTATATCAGGGCGTTCTTTCATTGGAGAGTATGGTATACACGGCTTAGTTCAACAAATAAGAATTTATATATAAAGGAGAATATTGATGAAACTGT
>CABUUE010000080.1 GCA_902494685.1 uncultured Collinsella sp. | reverse complement strand
GTCGAGAACCATGCGTTCTTCCGCGAGAAGATGCGTGGTAAATCATTTGACCCGGCAAGGCTTTGGGCGGGGCTAAACCGCGTGCAGGTCATCGACACTAAGCTCACCGCTGGCGTTGATAATGCCCAGCTCATATTTGAGTCCATGAACTCCAAGGGCAAGCCGCTCACACCCATTGACCTCATCCGTAACTACGTTCTAATGTCGCTTCCCAACGACGAACAGACCAAGCTTTATGAGGGTTATTGGCATCCACTCGAGTGCTTGTTCGGAAAAGGCGGCGAGGACGAGTTCAATGCATTTATCTGGTACTGGCTGTGGCTTAAAGTTCCCAATAGGATGCCGAAGGAGAACGAGGCCTACTACGAGTTTAAGCGCTATTTCGCCGACGACTACGATGGTGACACCGAGGGCCTGCTTAAGGAGCTGCGCGGGTATGCACATAGATACGCCAGTCTGTTCCTTGGTAAGGAGAAGGACGACGGACTGCGCCGAGTGTTCGGCAGAATCGTAAGCCTCGACGTGAAGCAGATAAGGCCCCTCTTAATGTTGCTTTATTCGGTTTACGAGGGGAATGGACTAGACCGCAATGCGTTTTTACGTATCTGCGAGACTATCGAGTCGTTTCTGTTCAGGCGAGCGGTTTGCGGCAGACTTACCACGGGCCTAAATAATTTCTTTGCCGGCATGTATCGCAATCTCGAGCAGCAGGACGATATCGAGGAGTACGTTACGGCGATGCTCCTTATCCACAGCAGCGGTATGACCGCATACTTTCCGACAGACGAGCATTTTGTCGAGGAGTTTAAGGCGCGTGACTGCTACAACCGCTTCTCTAAAAAGCGCTATTACCTGGAACGCATGGAGAACTGGCACCACCCGAAGGAGTCCATCTCAGCCGACGATTACCAGATCGAGCACATCATGCCCCAGACGATTGATGATGAGCACGGCTGGAAGGAATCGCTTGGTGAGAACTGGGAAGACGTCCACGACAGGCTGTGCAACAACTTGGGAAATCTTACGCTGACGGGCTACAACCAGGAGTACTCAAACCGGTCGTTCTCGGACAAGCTCAATCTGCCTGACGTCGGATTTAAGTGCAGCCCGCTCTACCTAAACAAATCGATTGTCTCGCATGAAAAATGGGGTGAGGAAGAGATTGGGCAGCGCGCGGACGAGCTGGCGAAAGAAGCGTGCGAGATATGGAAGTATCCCGACCTTCCGGCAGACGTCGTCGACAAGTACCGTCCTTCTCGTGGGGAGCCTGACGAGGCTCCTGTCTGGACTCTGCATGAGAACCACCCCACCTTTGCCGAAGGTGGGCTCAACCAGAAGCTTTTCGATGAGGTGCGCGAGTCCGTTCTGAGTGGTAACCCTTCGTGGGAGTCCTACATAGCCAAGTACTATGTAGGCTTCAGGTCGGGCAAGCGAAAACTGCATGCCGTGTTAGAAGGTAGGACCAGCAACGGTGGCTGGATTGCCGTCGGCCTGGCAAAGAGCGTGGATGACCTAATTGATCCAGAGGACATGTGCCAGGACAAACGTACGCAGGGTGGATTTGGCCCAGGCCTACCGACCTATGTTGCTCTTCGTAATGCCGATGACATTCCCGCGGTGCTCGATCTTATAAAGCAGTGCTAGGTTAAAGGCCGGGAATCTAATTCCCGGCCCTTGCCATCTCGGAATTGCCGATGGCTTATCTGCCCACCTACACCCCCGCAATCCCGCGCGCCGCGCTCAGCAGCTCGTACTCCCTCTGGCTCCACTGGTGCAGCTCGGCCGCGTGCACGGCGTCGCGACACAGGTCCAGGAACACCTCGGCGCCCTCGCAGAAGCACTCGCGGGCAAAGGCGCCGGATCCGTCCGCAACGCACGCACCGTCGGCAAAAAGCTTCCAGCTGGACGGCTCGCGCGAGCCGTCTCCGAGCAGCTTGATCTGCAGAACATGTGGGCCGCCAGCGGCACATGGCCCTTCTTCCAACGCCTGCACCGTAAAGCGCATCTGGAGGGACAGAGTATAAAATCCGGAAAAGTGTCGAAATAGGCACCTTAAAACTTCGGAAAAGTGTAGCTGGATGACAAAACAGCACTAAGAAGCTGGTGCTGGATGCGGGATCCTGTGGCCGCCTTCAGCCCTCGCTACTCGTCGTCCCCGTCGTTGGGGTCGCCCTTGAGGGTGTTGATGTCCAGGTACTGGTTATCGTCCTCTTTTTGCTGGGTCTCCGACTCCGCTTGGGTGGGGCCGCGGAACAGCTGGAATCCCTCAAATGCAATGACACCGAGCAGGGCAATGATAATGGCGATAAAGGCAACCTTGACTGCCTGCGGAAATTCCGAGAAACGCAGTGCCTTTTCCTCGGCGTAATAATCGGCGAAGCGCTCTTCGCCCGTGCTTTTGGTATACGCCGGCGCGGACGCGGCCTCCGGGTCATATTCCGGTGCGGGCGTGGCAGCGTACGGATCGTTGGGATAATCGCTCGACGCGGTGCCATAGTCCTCGGTCTCGATGCGACTGTTGCCAGCATAGCCATCGGAATAATCGGAATATGCCGTACCGCCCTCATAGTCTGCGGCGCTCGTGTTGGCGGCAAAAAGCGGGTTAACTGGAACGTCGAGCGCCGGCATGCCGGTAGAGGTCTCATCCAGATCGGTTGCAGCCCAGGAATCGTAGGCAACCTGATGGGCAACGGGCTCATCGAGCCTTGCGACCGGAGGCTTGCGTGCCGCAGGAACAGGCAACTGCTGGGCGCTGTACATAACAGTGCTGTCGGCCGATTTGCCCTGCGTCGCTGCTGCGAGAAATGCCGCCGTCTCGGATGGGTCACTTGCGGGGCGGGGAGCGGGCGTGGGCGCCGAAGTGGGTGCGGGTGTAGGCGCGGGCGTCGAAACAGCCGACTGCGCAGGAGTCGGCGCAGATGCGGTCTTAGGCGCAAGTGCGGGATTGGGGCTTGACGGGCGAGCCGCGCCGCCGCCCATGAGTTCGTCGGCGGTCCACGGGCGATCATCCATCACATCGTCAAGGCTCAGCGAAAACAGGTCGTCTTCACCCTCATCGAACATGCGGTGCACATGTCCACCAATTGCCGGAATCAATCCGCGACCGGTGCATGATGCCTTGCTCAACGCCATTCTGTTCCATCCTTTCGAAATACTAATGACATCGATTATATGGAACTTCCCAAGTGGCTCGGTCTTGGATTCGTGCTTTCCAGAACTCGCGCCCAAAAGGGGAGGGGCAATCCAGGCGAGCGCCTACTTGTCGCCGGCCGCCGCCTTGGCCTCATTGAGGTAGCTATAAAAACTGTACTTGGAGATGCCAAAGAACTCGCAGGCGCGCTCGCTCGACTTGGAAATGAGGAAGGCGCCGCGACGGTCGAGGTAGCCAATGGCACGAATGCGCTCGTCTTTGGTCATGAGTGCCGCGGGCTTGCCCACAAACTGCTCGCACTCGTGCAGCAGGTCCTCGAGCAGGTCGCCGATGTTCTTGGTAATGGGCTCGGGCTCGGTATAGCCCGTGCCGCCGGTGCCGGTAAAGGCGTCGAGCGAACGCTCAAAAGCCTTCATGAGCGTAATGTCAAAGTTAATGCCCAAAATGCCGACGGGCTTGCCTTCGTCGTTGCGGATAAAGATCGTCGACGATTTGAGCAGCTTGCCATCGGTGGTTTTGGTGAGGTATGGCTCGCGGTCGTGCACGTCGGTGGTGCCCTCGTGCATGGACTCAAACACGATATGGCTGGGGCCGTCACCCAGTTTGCGCCCGCTGACGTGGCCGTTTTCGATCACTACGATGGAGTGGTCCACGTCCTCGGTTTCCAGATCGTGGACGACGACTTCGCAGTTGGGGCCAAATTGGAGCGCCAGGCCGTGTGCTAGGCGCTTGTAAAACTCAATCTGTGCGGGGGTCATGGGTGCCTTCCTAAAAATTAGTTTGGGCACACTTTGCCATAAACCACACTTGACCGCAAACAAATCCATCAACAAGGCAATTCATGACCGTTCGGCGGCGAAAAAGTACCGATTACGGCAACAAACAATTCGTTAGGTATGCCAATCAAAAAGTGTGATAGAACAGTGCTAACAAACTTTTTGTTTGGCATCCACATAAAAGTTCAGTCGCATGAATGGGAATGGGCTGAAACGCGTATGCGGGGGCCGGCAAGAGAGGACTTAAGGAGTTCACCGTATGGCCGATAAGATCCAGTGGGCGGGCAACACGATGCCCAAGAGCGATGACAAGCACTTGGGAATCATGAGCCTCGACCACGTGAAGAAGGCCCGCGCCTTCCACCAGTCGTTCCCCCAGTACACCGTCACTCCGCTTGCCCGCCTGGACGGCCAGGCCGCGCGCCTGGGCCTGTCCAACCTGTGCGTTAAGGACGAGAGCTATCGCTTTGGCCTCAACGCCTTTAAGGTTCTGGGCGGCTCGTTTGCCATGGCCAACTATATTGCCGACGAGACCGGCAAGGACGTTGCCGACTGCACCTTCGATTACCTGACCTCCGATCAGCTGGCCGAGGACTTTGGCCAGGCCACCTTCTTTACCGCTACCGACGGCAACCATGGCCGCGGCGTGGCATGGGCTGCCAACAAGCTGGGCCAGAAGGCCGTCGTGCACATGCCCAAGGGTTCCACCAAGCCCCGCTTCGATAACATCGCGGCCGAGGGCGCCACGGTGACCATCGAAGAGGTCAACTACGACGAGTGCGTGCGCATGGCCGCCGCCGAGGCCGATGCCTGCGAGCGCGGCGTCATCGTTCAGGACACCGCCTGGGAGGGCTACGAGAAGATTCCGTCCTGGATCATGGAGGGTTACGGCACCATGGCTTCCGAGGCTGCCGAGCAGCTGCGCGAGATGGCCATCAACCGCCCGACGCACGTGTTTGTCCAGGCTGGCGTGGGTTCGCTCGCCGGCGCCGTGGTGGGCTACTTCACCAACCTGTATCCCGATAACCCGCCCACCTTCGTCGTGGCTGAGTGCGCGCCTGCCGCCTGTCTGTACAAGGGCGCTGCCGCCGGCGACGGCGATCCGCGCATCGTGGACGGCGACATGCCCTCCATCATGGCCGGTCTGTGCTGCGGCGAGCCCAACATTCTGGGCTGGGATATCCTGCGCAACCACGTCACCGCCTTCGTGTCCTGCCCCGACTGGGTCACCGCTCGCGGCATGCGCACCCTGGGCGCTCCCGAGAAGGGCGACCCGCGCGTCATCTCCGGCGAGTCCGGCGCTGTGACCACCGGCCTGGTCGAGACCCTCATGCTCGATCCCGAGTACGCCGAGCTCAAGGAACTCATCGGCCTGGACAAGACGAGCTCCGTGCTCTGCTTCTCCACCGAGGGCGACACCGATCCCGACCAGTATCGCCGCATTGTTTGGGAAGGCGAATATCCCACTTGCTAATCGTTGGGGCGGAGTAAATAGGTATCGCTCCGCCACCTCACAGGTAGATTCCTTCGTTTGAAAGGTTATGAACAATGGCTAAAGAACTCGATTTCGACGCTATCAAGGCTGCTGCTGAGTCCCATCGTGCTGATATGACTCGCTTCCTGCGCGCTATGATCTCCCATCCCTCTGAGTCTTGCGAGGAGGGTGAGGTTGTCGCCTGCATCAAGGCCGAGATGGAGAGCCTTGGCTATGACGAGGTCAAGGTCGACGGCCTGGGCAACGTCATGGGCTTTATGGGCGAGGGCGACAAGATCATCGCCATCGACTCCCACATCGACACCGTCGGCATCGGCAACATCGAGAACTGGGATGCCGATCCCTACGAGGGCTACGAGACCGACGAGATCATCTACGGCCGCGGCGGCTCCGACCAGGAGGGTGGCATGGCTTCCGCTACCTACGCTGCCAAGATGATGAAGGACATGGGCCTCATCCCCGAGGGCTACAAGATCATGGTCGTCGGCACCGTCCAGGAAGAGGACTGCGACGGCATGTGCTGGCAGTACATCTACAACAAGGACGGCATTAAGCCCGAGTTCGTCATTTCCACCGAGCCCACCGACGGCGGCATCTATCGCGGTCACCGCGGCCGCATGGAGATCCGTGTCGACGTTCACGGCACCTCCTGCCACGGCTCCGCTCCCGACCGCGGCGACAACGCCATCTACAAGATGGCCGACATCATCGCCGACGTCCGCGCCCTCAACAACAACGGCTGCGACGAGTCGACCGACATCAAGGGTCTCGTCAAGATGCTCGACCCCAAGTACAACCCCGAGCACTTCGAGGATGCCCGCTTCCTGGGCCGCGGCACCTGCACCGTCAGCCAGATCTTCTACACCAGCCCCAGCCGTTGCGCTGTCGCTGACTCCTGCGCCATCTCCATCGACCGTCGTATGACCGCCGGTGAGACCTGGGAGTCCTGCCTGGACGAGATCCGCAACCTGCCGGCCGCCAAGAAGTACGGCGACGACGTGAAGGTCTCCATGTACATGTACGACCGTCCGTCCTGGACCGGCGAGGTCTACGAGACCGAGGCTTACTTCCCCACGTGGATCAACAAGGAGACCGCTCCGCACGTCAAGGCCCTCGTCGACGCCCACAAGGCCATGTTCGGTGACGAGCGCATCGGCTGCGAGCCCAGCATGGACAAGCGCACCGGTCGCCCGCTGTGCGACAAGTGGACCTTCTCCACGAACTGCGTTTCCATCCAGGGCCGCTACGGCATCCCCTGCGTGGGCTTTGGCCCGGGTGCCGAGTCTCAGGCTCATGCTCCCAACGAGGTCACCTACAAGGACGACCTGGTCACCGCCGCCGCTATGTATGTGGCTGCCCTGAACCTCTACGATCCGAGCCAGGCCGATGGCGACGCCACCGTGTTCCGCGCCGGTCTGACCAACAACAAGATCGACTAGTCCCATTCCTCGATTTTGTTGAGCCGGGGACAGTTTATGCCCCCGGCGCCTCCTGTTGACTTGGGGCCCGCGGTCGCTATCTCCCATGCTTCCTCGACGGTGGCGGG